>NZ_JALLGN010000019.1:0-23015 GCF_023072605.1 Brevibacterium sp. R8603A2 | reverse complement strand
TGGCTCTGGCGGCGAAGTACCGGGCCGGGCACGATGTATCCGGGCTCGTTCACCACTCGGATCGCGGAGTCCAGTTCCGCTCGATTCGCTATGGCGAGACGCTGGCTGAGTCTGCGATCGTGGCATCGGTGGGTTCGCGGGGCGATTCCTTCGATTGTCAGTCTGTTTCTGCCGCGTCCCGCAAGGATGAGGTAGTCCTGGCCGGAGTGTTCTGACCCTTGCTTACGATTGGCCCGCAGGGTGCCTTGGCGTTGATCTGTCGAACCTCCGGCCGGGCGCAGTACCGCTGCCGCCGGATCGGGCGTGACCTGATAGGAGCCTGGAGCCTCGTCAAAGCGTCCCCATGACAGTCCTGTCCACCCGCCGGCGACAGCGTGTGACCACGCTAACCGATGAAGGAGACAGCACCCCATGGAACAGATCGAGCCCGCCCGTTCCGGGCACGTCGTGATCGGCGTCGATACCCACAAGCACATTCATGTCGCCGCGGTGATGGACTCGATCGGCGGGGTCCTGGCGACTCTCACGATCGCGACCGACGCTGCGGGGTTCAAGCAGCTGCTCGAGTGGGCGTCGTCATTCGGGAAGATCATCGCGTTCGGAATCGAAGGCACCGGCTCCTATGGTGCCGGGCTGACCTCGTTCGTCCGCCGGAACGGACACAAGGTCGTCGAGGTCTCCCGGCCCGATCGGCGGCTGCGCCGACTGAACGGGAAATCCGACACGCTCGACGCGGAGAACGCTGCCCGGGCAGTACTTGCCGGGTTCGCGACTGCGGTCCCGAAGACCGCTGACGGGGTGGTGGAGATGATCCGGCAGCTGAAAGTCGCCCACGATACCGCGGTGAAAGACCGCACCGGGGCGATGGTGACGCTCAAGGCGCTGCTCGTCCACTCGGACGAAGAGCTACGGCGTGAGACAGCACGGAAAACGCAGAAGATGATCGCCCGTCACTGCGCCGCGCTCCGCCCACGCGGATTAGAGACGCCAGAGGACGCGAACCGGCACGCACTCCGATCGATCGCCAGGCGCTGGATTGCCTTGAACGAGGAGATCAAAAGCCTGGAAGCGCAGATCGAGCAACTCGTCGCCCAACGCGCCCCGCACCTGCTGGACGAGTTCGGCATCGGCGTCGACACCGCCGCGGAGATCCTCATCGTCGCCGGGGACAATCCTGAACGGATCCGCAGCGAAGCAGCGTTCGCGAAACTCGCAGGAATCAGTCCCGTGCCCGCCGGGTCAGGAATGAGCAGCGGTAAGCATCGCATCAATCACGGCGGACATCGGCAGCTCAACGCCGCGATCTACCGGACCGTGATCGTGCGGATGCGGTTCCACGAGCCGACCATCGCCTACGTCGCTCGCCGAACAGCCGAGGGCAAGAGCAAACGCGACATCATCCGGTGCTTGAAACGCTACGTCATCCGCGAGGTCTACCACCTCATCAAGACCAACCCACGAACAGGCGAAATCACGGCTTGACAACTATAGGAGCATCAACGCGATGGCCGAGGCGCTGAACTCGGTGTACAAGGCCGAACTGATCGACCGGCGGGAGTGGTCGGGAGTGATCGAAGTGATGGCCGAGACGTCGAAGTGGGTGGCTTGGTACAACCACGTCCGACTGCATTCGGCGCTGCACTACCGGCCGCCGATCGAGGCGCATTCTGATTGGATCAAACAGCAGACCACTACAGGCGTGGCCGCATAGGAAACCAAGAAAAGAAGCCTCTACCAAACCCAGGGCTTGACAAGGTCCCGCCAGGCGATCCCGCATCGGTAGCGGTAGATGATGCCCTCGACCATCTGGCGGGCATCAGCGAAGGGCCGGCCCCTGCGGCCGGTCGGAGCAGGCAGCAAGTCAGCGATCAGCGACCATTGAGCATCCGTGAGCAGTTGGAATCTCGACATGCTCCCAGGCTCTCAGTCAGCGAACCACATCATTGTCAGACACGCCCTAGCCGAGAAGATCGACGGGGCGGAGACGCTGATGCGGACGCTCGACCTGGAGGAAGGCAGCTACCTCGTCAAGGCGAAATCAGCGGCTGATGAGGGCGTGGTGATCACCGGACTGCCGACGGCTCCCGTGGAAGCGACCAAGGCCACGCTGGCCCGGGTGCAGGTGCTGGGAGCGTCGGCGGCTCTGGTGCTGGCGGGCCTGCTAGGCTGGTGGTGGGTCCACCGCTCCCTGCGCCCCCTCGCCGAGGTGTCCCGCGCTGCAGCCGAGGTGGCCGAGCTGCCGATGGGGTCGGGTGAGGTGTCTCTGGCACAGCACCGCGTGCGTGATGAGCTGGCGCGTCCGGGCGACGAGGTCGGCGAAGTCGAACACCGCGTCGTAGCTCGCGTTGCCACCACCACCGAACGCAGCGAAAGCCGCGGCCAGGTCAGTCGCCGACCCTTCAACGAGGTTCACCCGACCGTGGTACCGAGTCAGCTGGCGGCGTGCCTTGACGATCATCGCCGGGTCGAGGTCGACGGCGTCGACCGGTGCGGCGCCGAAGACATCGAGGATCAGCTTGGTGCCGGACCCGGGGCCACAGCCAAGTTCGGCCACCCGAGCGCCCGGGGTGCGACCACCCAGCGCGATCAGACGCCGAGCCTCGAAGCGCTGGAGCAGGCGTCGCGGTGGTGAGTCGACCAGCGCCGCCTCCATCCGGTTCATACGCATGTCACCCTCCGAGGGTCCAAGAGTATGCTCCGGTCTTCCTCCGCGGTGCCGGCCGCCGTTGTCGCGTGCTGTGTTCGGGTTCCTCGCGCTCGTCGCCGGCCGACCGAAGAGGCGCTCGAACGGGTGGGAGCACGTCCTCTTCCCGATCGTCTTGATCGGTCGCGGTGTGTTCATCCTCGTCGAGGGCGCGTGCGGCTTGTGGACGGTGAGAGCGGGCGCATCGAGGCGACGTGATCCGCTCCCCGAACCATCGCTGCTTCGTGCTATCATCGTCGTATGGCGATTGATGGTGTTGCTGAGACCACCGTTTGGTCCGAAGACCGCAGTGCTTATGCGGCGCTGTTCCATGCGCTGGCCGAGCCGACGCGCCTGGCGCTGCTGGAGCACTTGGCCAGCGGTGAGCACCGCGTGCGGGATCTGGTCCACCACATGCATCTTGCGCAGTCGACAGTCAGCAAGCATTTGGCCTGTCTGCGTGACTGCGGACTGGTCACCGTGCGCGCGGAGGGGCGGTCCTCGTGGTTCTCGCTGGCCGATCCGGCCCGACTGGAGGATCTGGTCGAGAGCGCGGATGAGCTGCTGAGGGCGTCCGGGGTGTCGCTTTCGTTGCGTGACCACGATCATCACGAGCCGATCGTTGGGGAGGATGAGGGGTATGGCGGAAACTGATAGGGGTGGGCACGTGCACAGTCATGTCCCGGAGCGGGCTGATCGGGGGACGCGCCGGCGGCTGGTGATCGCGTTCTGCATCATCGCCGTCATTGTTGTGGCGCAAGCGGTGGGCAGCGTGATCACCGGCAGCCTGGCTCTGCTGACGGATACCGCTCATGCGCTGGCTGATGCGTCCGGGCTGTTGGTGGCGGTCATCGCGGCGACGATGATGCTGCGTCCGCCGAGCAGTGAGCGGACGTGGGGTTTCGCCCGGATCGAGGTCATCGCCGCGCTCGGGCAGGCTGTGCTGCTGCTCGTGGTCGGCACCTATGCCGCCGTCGAGGGTATCCGCAGACTGTTCGAACCTGCCGAGGTGCCCGGCACGGAGCTGCTGGTGTTCGGGGTGATCGGCCTGGTCGCCAATATCGCCGCGATCGCTGTGCTGGCATCCAACCGCGAGGCGAACTTCAATATGCGTGCGGCGTTTCTCGAAGTGCTCAACGATGCCCTGGGGTCTCTGGGCGTGATCATTGCGGCGATCGTGATCGCGACCACCGGGTTCCAGCGCGCCGACACCATCGCCGGATTGTTCATCGCGGCTTTGATCGTCCCCCGCGCGTTCCGGCTGCTGCGCGAGACCGTGCGGGTGCTGATGGAGTTCACTCCCAAGGGAGTCGATCTCGAAGACGTCCGCGCCCACATCTTGGAGCTCGAGCACGTCCGCGATGTGCACGATCTGCACGCCTCGATGATCGGCACCGGCCTGCCGGTCATCTCCGCGCACGTCGTCGTCGACGACGACTGCTTCGAATCCGGTCACGCCCCGCAGATCCTGGAGGCGATCCTCGCCTGCGTCAAGGAGCACTTCCCCGTCGCCTTCGATCACGCCACGATCCAGGTGGAAACGGCTGCCCTGCGAGACCGGGAACTGCCCGCAGTCCAGCACGCCTGACGAACCGGGTGTTCGGCATCGCCTCCAGCCGGCGAACCCGACTGCGATGGGCCGCAGTCGATGCTGTCTGTCTGGTGTTAGGTCCGCGGTACCGCCGTGGTTGATGGCGGGGCGATCTGGTGCCGGAAGTGGTCATGATCGCCGGGGGATGGGACCGGCCGCTGCTCCCATGGGGGACGGGGCAGCGGCCGGTCGGTCTGTTCAGTTGAAGGAGACGTGGACGTGGTCCATGTGGTTGGCGGTGGCCGAGCCACGGTCCTCCATGGCCCGTCCCTCCCAGCCGGTGTAGGGAGCGTAGATCTTCTGCTTGTAGATCACGTATTTCACTCCGAGCTCGGACGCGTGCTTGATCGCGAACTCTGTGATCTGCTGACCCGTGGGATCGGTGATCATGATGTCGAGGGCCTGGCCGGTATGGTGGTCGGATCCCGGATCGTTGCGCGGTCCGCCGAAGGTTTTCACCTCGGGGAACTCGGCGCAGACCGCCCGGTAGCCCTTCTTAGCGTTCGCGGTGAGCTTGGGTTCAATCTCGGTGGACACCGAGCAGGGCTCATCGGAGAGGCCCGAGGATTCGCGGCTGTCGGAGCGCGAGGACTTCGAACCCCGGTCCGAGGATTCTCCGCCGGAGGTCTCCGACGACGCGCTCTCCTTCGGGGGCTCAGGGGCCGGCAGCGCGGCCTTCACCTCTGGCTTCTGGTTGTACTTCGGATCGTCTTCGAGGGACTTCCGATACTCCTCGGCGGCCGCCTCCCGCTCCTTCTCACGTTCCTCGGCATCCTTCGTGGGAACGTCTTGGGCGCCGGGATCCGCGCTGGCGGTGGCTGCCTGCTCCTCGGCCGTGACGACGCTGGCGGTGTCCGTGGGTGCGAAGGCGAACGAGGAGGCCACGATCGCGGTCGTGGCAGCTGCCGGCAGTGCGATGGCGGCGACCATCGGGCGGCGCCTGACGGACTTGAGAACCCCGGTGGCGGTGCTCGGCTCCTGACTATGGCGACCGGCATGCTTGCGGTCGCCCGCGGCGACGTTCCGGATCAGGGTGCGCGCGTTCGCGCTCCAGGACGGCTTCGGATCCGAGTGCTTACCCATTCGACTAAACCCTTAACGCAGTTGTGACCATTTCGTTATCTTCGAGTGTACTGACGCACGAGGAGATGACAAAACGGTAACGAACGAGATAAGGGTGACGAGTGTCACGTGGTGTTGCGCGGGCGACATACCGCCACCGCGCCGGCTGGGTCGTCTCAGAGGGGGGAGGTGAAAGCGGGGAAGAACCGGAGGTAGACCGAGGCGGCTACCGCGATGTAGATGAGGGCCACCAGCGTCCATGCCCAGTCTGCGGTGAACCGGACCAGCCCGGCGGGGGCGGGGATGATGCCGTGGACGAGGTTGCGGATCGTCAGGAGGAGGAAGAGGGGGATCATCGCGGCCCACACGACCATGCAGTACAGGCACAGGAGGTAGAGGCTGAAGAGGGCTTGGGACCACAGCCAGATGACGAAGACGGTGCCCAGGCTCACAGCGACCTGCAGACCGATCCAGTACCAGCGTCCCAGCTGTGCTCCGGCGAGGACGGCCATGGCGGTGGTGATGATCACGGCGAAGGCGACGATCCCGATCAGCGGATTGGGAAACCCGAACAGCTCGGATTGCCAGCTGCCCATGACCTTGCCGCAGGAGACCCACGGATTGATGTCGCAGCTCGTGACGTGCTCCGGGTCCCGGAAGAGCGCCAGCCGTTCAGCGACGAGTACTGCCGAAGCCACCCACCCGATGATGCCCGTGACCAGCAGCAGGACCGCGAAAGGGCGCGGTCGGGCGAACCGGGGACTACTGGCTTCAGCGGGGCGATGATCGAGCGTGGCGGTAGCGTCCGGCATGGCCTGTCACTCCGCAACGGCTGCGTCGAGCGCAGCGCGGAGCTCGTCGAGACTGCTCGGAGCGAGGAGTTGCCCGTCGAGGAAGAACGTCGGCGTTCCGCTCACGTTCAGGGCGATGCCGTCGGCCAAGTCGAGTTCGACCCGATCCTGGGTGGCCGGATCTTTGACTGCCGCGTCGTAGGCTTCCATGTCCAGGCCCAGGTCTTCGGCGAAGGAGCGAAAGACCGCGCTCTTGTCGTCGGCGGATTCGCCCCATTCGGGTTGGGTTTCGAACATCTGCTGGTACATCGGTTCGTAGGCGCCTTGCTGGGCGGCGGCCTCCACGGCCAGGGCCGCGTTCATCGCGTTGCGGTGTCCGGGCAGCGGGAAGTAGCGGTGGACGAAGGTCACGGAGTCGGCGTACTCGACCCGCAGCTCCTCGACGAGGGGATAGGCGGCCCGGCAGCCCTCGCATTCGAAGTCGAGGAACTCCACCAGTACCGCTTTCTCGTTCGGCGCCTGCGACAGCACACGGCTGTTCTCGCGGACGAGCTGCCCGGTCTCTGCCGTCCCTGCCGGCGTGGCGGACTCGGTGGTCGTGTCGGGAGCGTTGCCGCGCACGATGACGACCACGACGATGGCGGCGATCACGGCGGCCGCCATCAGGATCCAGACAAGGGACTTGCTCTTCACGAGAACGCTTCGGTTGGCGGGGTTCATGGATGATCCGTTCTGTCCGGTCGGCGGGAGGCGGTGGAGGAGGGTTGGAGGGCACCCGCAGTGCCGGCGGGCGTCGGGTGTGGTCGGTGCAGGAGGAGCGTGGTGAGCAGAATCGCGAGCGGGGTCACTCCGGCCAGCAGCACGGCGGTGCCCGCACGCTGTTGGTCGGCGGTGATGGACGGCCCCCAGGTGCGGGCGAGGTTGCCGAACCAGTCCACCTCGAGGACGGGGGTGACGCCGAACGCGAGCACGGTCGCCCAGAGCAGGAGGGCCCCGGCCAGCCCGGCCACGGCGATGATCCGCCGGGACAGTGTTCGTGCCGCGGTTCGGGGGCGGGTCACCGTGGTCATGAACCAGAACCCGATGAGCAGGAAGTACAGGTTGGCCATCTGGTGGGCGATCCAGAAATCCAGGGCCAGGCGCAGCAGCGGGGTGTAGTAGAGCAGACCGAGCGAGACGGCCACCACCGCACCGCTGAGCAGCGGGTTCCGCAGCGCTGGGCCGGCGGCTGAGCTGGCGGCGTGCAGCCATTCCCGGGGTCCCCGGCTGCCGTCGGTGCGCCGCTGCACGGTCAGGGCCAGCAGGTACAGGGGAGCGCCGAGGGCCAACAGCAGCGGGATGAGCACGGTGATGGCCAACAGCATGACGGTGTGCACGCTGATGAGCACCATGCCGTAGATCGTCGGGGCCGCGCAGGTCACATAGACCAGGACGAGCAGTCCGGTCAGCCAGCTGGCGGTGTGCTGCCACGGCCACCGATGCCCGGCAGCGTGGGCCTTGCGCACCCCGAGGAGATACACGGCGGCCGCGGTGAGGGAGAAGGCCACCCACAGCCAGTCCCACCGCCACTCGGTGAACCACCGGAACCAGGTCAGGTCCGGCGGCAACAGATAGCCGGTGAGGATCTCGGCCGGGGTGATCGCCGGTTCCGGCTCCCGCGGGACCGGCGGAGCGGTCCGGCCGAGGGCCCCGGTGACCCCGATGACTCCGCCCATGATGAGCACTTCGGCGATGACCAGCCGCCACGCCGTCTGCCCGCCGGACTTGCGCCCGACCTGGGCGATGGCCCAGCTGCGATGGGCCAGCCCGATGGCGCCGAGCAGCAGGGTTGCGGCGAGCTTGATGAGGATCAGCTGACCGTACCGGCTCAGCAGCCCCTCCCACCCGCCGAGGCGGAGCACGGAGTTGAGCACGCCGGAGGCCAGGACGAGGAAGAACGCCACACCGGCCAGCACCGAGAAGCGGGAGAGCACCGATTTCGCCAGGTGGGCACCGTGGTTGGAGGCGAGGATCGGCGCGGTGACGGCCAGGGCCGCCACCCCGCCGACCCACACCAGCACGCCGAGCCAGTGCACGGCCAGCGCACCGACGCCGGCGAAGTGATCGTCGCTGCCGGCGGCGTGCCCGATCAGCGAGATCGGGACGATGGTGGCCAGGGCGAGCAGGGCCGTGCCGGCCAGGCCCGTGGTGGAGCGGACAAGGAAGGTCAGATTGCACACGAGGAAGGCAATGAGGGTGATCGCACCCCACGCCTGCCCGACGAGCAGATCAGTCAGGAAGTAGGCCAGCTGGCTGGCGAACTCGGCACTGTCCGACACCGGCTGGCCGGCGAGATTGGCATACGTCAGCACCAGCACGACCACCGCAGCCCCCAGCCACACGAGGGACACGACGGCGGCGACCGCCCGCACGCGGACGAACGCCGGGTGCGGGCGCGAAGGCCCGGGCGCCGACTCGTCATCTCCGGGGGGCAGGATCGTTGCCGCGAAGATCAGGCAACCCACGACGACGGCCAGCGCCAGGTGGTGCACGGTCAGCGCGATCGGCAGCGCCCAGCGCACGAACGCGCCGGGATCCAACGCTTCGCGTTCTGCCGCCGCCCCGGAGAACGCCGCACTTGCCACGACAGCGGCAACCGCGACCGCAAAGGCGGCCACGAGCCAGGCCGCGGAGCGCCAGCGCCCGGTCCCGGCCGGAGTTTCGGCCGGGGCACTACCCATCGGATGGCATTCGGAGTCCGGGGGCACCGGTCATGCCTCGTCGCTTTCCAACCGCCGGCGGCGGGCCACCACGGCGACGACGACAAGCCCCAGTGCGATGACGAGGAGGGCCAGGACGATCACGAAACTGAGCGGCACTCCCGTGTCGGCTTCGTCGGCGGCCGCCTGCTGAGTCTCCGTCTGCGGCTGCTCCGGCGCGGCGGGCTCGGCCACGGGCTGCGCCGGCTGGGAAGCCTCGGCCCCTGTCTGCCCCGGGTTGGGGGAGGAGGAAGCACCGGCACCGTCGGTCGCGGTGAAGGAGAACGAACCGTCGATCGGATGGGAATCCGAGGACACGACCCGCCAGGTCACCGTGTACTCACCGGCGGGCGCCTCGGGATTAATCGGCTGGACGGCCATGTTGCCATCGATCTCGACGCCTCCCTCGGCCCAGTTCGTCCCCGCCGCGTCCTTGATCAGGATCTCCGACCCCATCGACAGAGGAGCGTTGGAGAAGGAGACCTCAATCGCCTCGGGGACGGCATCCAGGCTCTGCCCGTCTTCGGGATTCGTCCCGGTCACGACGTCATGCGCCGCCGCCGGGGCGACCGGCAGCAAGACGACCGCCAACAGCACTGCCAGAACGCTCACGAGGCGGCTGACCGGCCGCACTGCAACTCTGCGAATCAATTTCTACCTCCTGTAGAGAACGGGGTCAGTGTACCAGCCCGCGCAGGTGACTGTGGGGGAGCAATGGCGAGCCCTGGGGTGGAAAGCACCTGGCTCATCAGATGATCGTCTGGAAGCCGCCGATCATGCCCTGCAGACTGTTGACCCACTGGGTCCACACCCCGGTGACGAGCAGCAGTCCGATGATGATGAGCATCCCGCCGCCGATCCGGCTGATCAGGATCTGATGGTCTCTGGCCCATTGCAGCCTGCCGGTGCCCTTGACGATGAGCACGGCCACGACGATGAACGGCACCCCGAGTCCGAGGCAGTACATCAGCGTCAGCGCCGCGCCACGCCAGATGCCGTCGGTGCCGGTGGCGCCGAAGCTGGTCGACAAGGCCAGCACCGCCGCCAGTGTCGGCCCCATGCACGGGGCCCAGCTGAGCGCGAAGGTGGCACCCAGGGCGGGGGCACCCCACAGCCCGGCCGGTGGGCGCTTGCTGATCTGGGTGCTGCGCTGGAACATGCCGATGCCGCCCATGAACACGATGCCGGCGAGGATGACGACGATCCCCATCACCCGGTTGAGGACATCGGCCCACTGGCTGAGCAGCACGCCGGCCACGCTGAACGCCAGGCCCATGGCGACGAAGACGACGGCGAAGCCGGTCATGAACAGCGATACCCCGATGATGACCTTGCTGGGTTTCCGGTCAGTCAGTGCGGTGGCGCCCAGCCCGGTGATGTAGCCGACGTAGCCGGGAACCAGCGGCAGAACGCAGGGGGACAGGAAGGACACCGCCCCGGCCAGGATGGCCACCGGGATCGCCAGCAGCATCGGTCCGGTCAGCACGGTCTGCGAGAACACCTCCCCGATGGGGGCCGCCAGTGTCATGCCGACTCGTCCAGCACGTCAGCGATCAGCGCTTTGAGAGTGGACTCATCGACCGCCCCGACCACCCGGGCCGCCGGCCTCCCCTGAGCGTCGAGGACGACCGTGGAGGGCACCGCCTGCGGCGGCAGCACGGTGCTCAGTGCTGCCACACCGACCCCGTCCTGATCCAGCATGGACGGAAACGTCAGACCGAAGGTGTTCGCGAACGCCTCGGCGGCTGGGGCCTGATCGCGGACGTTGATGCCCAAGAACCTCACGCCGTCGTCCTGGTACCGCTCGTAATTGGCCTGCAGGGCGGGAGCCTCCTCACGGCACGGGGGGCACGCGGCGTACCAGAGGTTGAGCACCACCGGGGCCCCGCGCCAGTCGGCAAGATCAAAGGCTGTGCCGTCGGTGTACTCGGCGGCCAACTCGATCGGCTCACCCCGCTCGCCCACGGCAAGCTGGGTGATGACACCAGACCCGGCAACATAGCCCTGCTCGCTGCCGGCCTGCCCGGCCAGCTCATCATCGGCGCCACCGCACCCGGCCAGCCCGAGAGCGATGATGGCGGTGAGAGCACCGGACCGGCGGATCAACGATCGGCGCGACACATGCGGGGACAACACTCTTTCTCAAACTCCTGACGATGGGGCAGCTCGACTGTTGACGGCTTTCACGCCGATGGGACGGGTTCCCAAGTCTCGGGGCAACGGACGTCACGCATCGCAGCCTCCCGGAAGGGACTGCTGCTTGGCGTCGCGCACGTAGGTGCAGCACACGCTGTCCGACTTGCCAGTGACAGCCAGCAGCGCCTCGGCCTGAGCGAGCAGCTCGAGCACCTCGGGCCGGCTCAGCGAGTAGTACACGCTGCGCCCCTGCGCCCTGCCGGCAACCAGACCGCAGTCGCGCAAGCAGGCCATGTGTGCAGACACCGTCGATTGGGCCAGCGCCAGCTCGCTCACCAGATCGGATACGCGCGCCTCCTCCACCGCCAGCCGCTTGACGATGGCCAGCCGCGTCGGGTCGCTGAACGAATGGAACACGGCCGCGACAGGGGCAAGCCCCCCGGCACGGTCCGACCGCGCCTCACTGATAATCGTCACGCGCCGATGATATCGGGAATCCTGATCTTCCCCGCACCGGGGCCTCCACACACGAAGGCGAGAGGAGTCGAAGGTGGAAATCCGCTCCGGCGACTCCGAAGCCCGCGAAGGGGCGGGCTGATTCGTTTACTGCGCTCCGGCTGGCTGCCTCACCGCATCCACGGTGGGGTGTGGTTGGTGTGCGAGGACGCGGCGGGTGCGGGCGGCGCGGAGTCCGTTGGCGATCACGATCACCTCGGCGACCTCGTGGACCAGCACGACCGCGGCCAGCCCGAGCACGCCGGTGATCGCCAACGGCAGCAGCACGATGATGATCGCCAACGACAGCGCGATGTTCTGGTTGATGATCCTCCGACCGCGCCGCGCGTGGCGCAACGCCGGTGGGATCAGGCTCAGGTCGTGGCCGGTGAAGGCGACGTCGGCGGATTCGATCGCCGCATCGGACCCGGTCGCGCCCATCGCGATCCCCACCGTCGCTCCCGCGAGGGCGGGGGCGTCGTTGATGCCATCGCCGATCATCGCCGTCGGTCGGTGCTGGGCTAATCCCGCGACGATGCGCGCCTTGTCCTTCGGGCGCAGCTCGGCGTGCACGTCGGTGATCCCGGCGATCTGTGCCAGCGCGGTTGCGGTGCGGGCGTTGTCGCCGGTGAGCATGCTGACCTCAACGCCCTGGTGGTTGAGGGTGCGGATGACCTCGGGCACCTCGGGGCGCAGCTCGTCGCGGACCGCGATGGCGCCGGCGACGGTGCCGTCGACGGTGACCAGCACGCAGGTCTGCCCCTCGGCCTCCAGGGCCGCGACCCGAGCCTGGAGCGATCCGGGGTCGATCCAGCGGGGGCTGCCCACCGTCACCCGCTGCCCCTCAACAATCCCGGAGATGCCGTGCCCGGCCTCCTCGGACACGTCCTGGGCCACCGGCGCCCCGGCCGCGGCATTGGTGATGGCCGCCGCCAGGGGGTGGGTGCTGTGCTGCTCGACGGCGGCGGCGTAGGCCAGCACCTGGTCCGCGTCCCTGCCGCCGGCCGGGATCACCGTGGTCACGGTCGGCTGGTTCCGGGTCAGGGTGCCGGTCTTGTCCACTGCCAGATGCCGGATCCCGCCGAGACGTTCGAACGCGGCACCGCTCTTGATGATGACGCCGAACTTGCTCGCCGCGCCGATCGCCGAGACCACCGTGACCGGCACCGCGATCGCCAACGCACACGGGCTGGCCGCGACCAGCACCACCAGGGCCCGGGTGATCCACAGCTGCGGGTCACCCAGCAGCGACCCGATCACGCCGACGAGGACGGCCAGGATCATGACCCCGGGCACCAGCGGGCGAGCGATCCGGTCGGCGATGCGCGCCCGGTCGCCCTTCTCGGCCTGGGCCTGCTCGACCAGCTCGACGATCGTGGTCAGCGAGTTGTCTGTGCCCGCGGCGGTCGTCTCGACCTCCAGCACGCCGGCGATGTTGATCGCCCCGGCCGAGACCTCATCACCGGATTCGACCTCGACGGGGATCGATTCGCCCGTGATCGCAGAGGTGTCCAGGCTCGACCGCCCCGCCCGGACGATGCCGTCGGTGGCGACCCGCTCCCCGGGCCCGACCACCAGCACCTGCCCGACCGTGATCTCCCGGGCCGGCACCTCCACCGGGTTGCCGCCGCGGAGGACGGTCGCGGTTTCGGGCACGAGCTTCAGCAGCGCCCGCAGGCCGCCGCGGGCCCGATCCATCGCCTTGTCCTCCAGCGCCTCCGCGATCGAGTACAAGAACGCCAGCGCCGCTGCCTCCTCGACATAGCCGAGAATGACCGCGCCGATCGCGCTGATCGTCATCAGCAGGCCGATCCCGAGCTTGCGCTTGGTGATCAGGCTCCGGATCGCGCCGGGCACGAACGTGTACGCCCCCAGCAGCAGGCCGGCCCAGAACACCACCGACGCCGCCGTCTCCAGGCCCGACCACTCCAGGATCAGACCCGTAATGAAGGCGACCCCGGAGAAGATCGGGAGCAGCAGACCCGGGTCACGCCACCACGGACGCTCCACCTCCTCGGCCTCGCCACGGGGTGCGGTGACCGGCTCATCGCAGCCGCATGCGGCGCTCACGAGGCGTCCTCCGAGACGGACCCCTGTGCGTCGCAGCAGCCGGGAACCGTGCAGGCCGGGTCGATGCATGCCACGTTCTCCTCGACCGCTAGCGTCACATCCACCAGTCCTGTCAGTGCCGCCGCCAGGTGCGGGTCCGCGATCTCGTACCGGGTCTGGCGGCCCTCCGGCTCGGAGACCACGATCCCGCACCCCCGCAGGCACGCCAGGTGGTTCGACACGTTCGTCCGCGTCAACCCGAGATCCCGGGCCAGCGCGGCCGGATAGCTGGGTGAGTCCAGCAGCGACAGCAGAATCCGTGACCGCGTCGGATCCGCCATCGCGCGACCCAACCGGTTCATCACATCCACACGAGAAGCAATAGTCAGCATGCACTGACCATACACCATGGGCTGACCCATAGGCGCCGTGCCGGCTTTTACGATGGATCAGGCCCGGAGGTAGACGGAGATGAGGGCGAACAGCACGATACCGACCGTAAGGAGGACGGGGTCCAGGCGGCTGGTGCCGCCTCGTGGGCCTCGGAGATCATCTCCTCGATGCCACCCGGTGGTCAGAATACGGCCCGTGAGGCCAAGGACGGCGAAGGTAATGCTGTCGGGGGGCCTCGCGCAGAGCGAAGTATCCCAGGGCGGATCCGACCAGGATGGGGATGGTGAAGCTCATCGCCATCGGGATTCGGGTGCGGCGTTGGGTGCGAAAGCAGCCGCGTCCGAGCCGGCTTTCACACCCCGGAGTACGAGTGCAGGCCGCTGAAGTAGATGTTGACGACGGCGAAGTTGAACACGACCGAGGCGAAGCCGGTGAGGTTGAGCACGGCGACTCTGGTCGGCCCCCACCCGCGGGTGGCGCGTGCGTGCAGGTAGGCCGCGTAGACGACCCACACGACGAAGGTCCAGATCTCCTTGGTGTCCCAGCCCCAGTAGCGGCCCCAGGCGAGTTCGGCCCACACGGCGCCGGCGATCAGGGTGAAGGTCCAGGTGATGAAGCCGACGGCGGCGATGCGGTAGGAGACCTGCTCGATGTTCTCGCTGGAGGGCAGGCGGTCCATGAAGCGCAGCCACCTGGGTGTCGTGCGCTGCTCGGTGGCCGCCTTGATGATCTGGAAGACTGCCAGCGCCGCGGAGATGGACAGCAGTGCCGTCGACAGGATCGCGATGGGCACGTGGATGTAGATCCAGTAGGACTGCAGTGCCGGGACCAGCTGCGCGGCCGGCGTGTAGAACACCGTGATGCACAGGCCCAGGGTCACGAGCACTGCCCCGGAGACGAAGGTGCCGAGGTACCGAAGATCGCGATACTTCAGCGCCGCGAGGTAGAGGATGACGGCCAGCGCCGAGGTGGTCAGCGCGTACTCCATCATGTTGCCCCAGGGGCCGCGCATCACGGACAGGGCGCGGGTGGCCACCGCCGCCGCGTGGAGCACCAGCGCCAGTGCTGTCAGTGAGGTCCCGACCCGGGCCAGTCGCCTGCTCCGGCCCGTGGTCGGGTCGGCATTGCCCGCCCCGTCGCCATGCCGATCGGCCGGCGAGCCCGATCCAGCATCGTCGTCTTCCAGCACGGCGACGGAACCGGTCCGGCGGGCGGTCCGCCGGACTCGGCTGCCGGCGGCAACCGCCTGCGCCGACTGCCGCTGTCGGACGGCGGACTTGAGCGTCCGGCCGCCGAAGAGGTCGAAGGCGTAGGTGATGAAGGCGATTGCGTAGACCGCCATCGCTGAGTAGATCAGCAGATTCGACCATGTGGCCAGCTCGATGTTGACGTCCATTTCAGTGTCCCTTCGCCGGTCGTTCCGGGTTGCGTGCTCGGTCGTGAAGTTCTGCTGCCAGGTCGCGGGCGGCGTGCTCGACCCGGGGATCCTCACCGCGGGCCAGTGCTGCTACCTCGACCTCGCCGCCGGTCGTGCGGACCCACATCCGGCGCCGCGGCACGAACAGCGACAGGCCCAGTCCGACCATCAGCAGGATCGAGAACACCAGCATCGGCCCCTGCGTGGGATCATGGCGGATATCGATGGCCATGAACCGGTCGATGCCCTCCAGTGTCACGCTGCCCAAGCCGTCCGGCAGCTGCACGGTCTCACCCGGTGTCAGCTCGAGCGTGATCGGATTGCCGGCGGCATCGATGATCGCGGTCATGTTGTCCGCGTCCAGATCGTAGACCGACTGCGGCACCCCGGTGTCGAGCCCCAGATCTCCCCGGTAAGCGCTCATCACGACGTAGGGGTTGCGCAGCTCGGCGAACCGCGAGATCAGCTCACCGTCGTCGTTGAGTCCTGCGGTGGGGAGCAGGAAGCCGACGAACCCGAGCTGGTCTGGCTGCGCGTCGGGCACCTTGAGCACTCCCCGCGAGCCGTATCCCGAGGCCTCGGGCTGAGGCAGGAACACGACCGGCCCGGAGAAGGTCACGTTGCCCTGGGCGTCGCGGGTGGTGAAGACCGGGGCGTAGCCGTTGCCGGTGAGATAGATTCCGGTGCCACCGATCCGGATCGGCTGATTGACCTCCAGCCGGTGCCGGGTCTCCTGCCCCTCGTAGAACTCGGTGATGTCGGCCTCGAACGTGCGGGGCTGGCCGAACTGATTGCCGATCGCCTGGTCGTCAAAGCTCGACTCGAAGGAGTCGAGCCGGATCCGGAAATCGTCGAGCCGGTCCGCGTCGAAGTAGGTGCCCGGCTCGAAGGAGTCGTAGGCCACCAGCGAATTGGCGAACGTGTCGCCCTCGACGAGCACCCGCTGCCCCGAATAGCCGAACAGGGATCCGATCGCCATCGTGACGACCAGGGCCAGCAGCGAGGCGTGGAAGACCAGATTACCGGTCTCCCGCAGGTAGCCGCGCTCGGCCGCGACATGATCGCCTGCCCGGATCGTCCGGTAGCCCTGCTTCTTCAGCCGGGCCTCGGCCCGGTCGAGGAGCTCCTCGGGATCTGTCTCGCGTTCGAAAGTCTGGTAGCCCGGCATCCGGGACAGCCTGCGGGGAGCCTTCGGCGGCGCCTGCCGCATCGCCCTCCAGTGCTGGGCGGTGCGCGGCAGGACGCAGCCGACCAGCGAGATCATGAGCAGGATGTAGACGCTGGAGAACCAGACGGAGGAGTAGACGTCGAACAGCTGCAGACGGTCGAGGAACTCGCCCCAGGCCCCGTTCTCCTCGATGAAGGTGGTCACCCGGATCGGGTCCTGGATCCGCTGCGGCAGCAGCGATCCCGGGATGGCGGCCAGGGCCAGGATCAGCAGCAGGATCAGCGCCGCCCGCATGGTGGTCAACTGCCGCCACGCCCAGCGCACCATCCCGACGAAGCCGATATTGGCGGGCGCCGGCTCTGCCGCACGCGCTGGCTTGCTGGAAGGCGCCGGCTTCCGTCCCTCATCTTGATCCGGGAAGGTCTTCATCAACGTCTCGTTCGCTTCTTCTCGTCTCATGCTTGCTGTCTCAGATGACCGCCTCAAACCCGCCGCTCAGTCTCTGCAGCGAGACGACGACCAGCCGCATCCGTCTGACCACGTCGGTACAGGGCTCTTGCGGGGCGGTCGGAACGGGTAGCGTGCTTTCACAAGGTTGGGCGATGATGGCGAGGGACCATCGACCTTCGTCCCTTCGACGTTGCCCGCTGCGTCAAGGTTCCGATCGACCGGAACCTGCCGAGGCGATGATCCTCTCTCGTCCGAGGCGCAATAGTCAGCACGCACTGAACCATACAGTATGGAGTGACCGATACGCATTCGGTTGAACCGCCCTTTGTCTCCGGCGGGAGATGTCGACCCCAGTGTCTCGGATTCAGCTGATGTTTGGAACATGGAATGCCGCAGGCCGGTACACCGAGACGAACACCGGTGCAGGTCCGGGCACGGAGAGTCTTTCAGTGCCCCTCAACAGCCCCGATCGTGCCTGCGATCACGGCGAAGCCGCATCCGCAACGGTCTGCCGTTCTCGGCTGATGATCAGTGATTTCCGGCGAGGTGTGGGAGGTTCAGGTGCCGGAGTCCGCCTGCTCCGGCTGCAGCTCCCCTCGGAGAGCGGGCCGCCGATGGGGTGGTGACCGGCTACCTCCACACGGGATGGTTTTCCGCCTTCAACCTGGCCGACGTCTTCATCACTGTCGGTGCCGCGGTGACGCGGTTCACCGAGACGCAGACCAACTCCCTGTAGACGACTGTGCTGAGAGCTTGACGCCGTGCTCGGCCGGTGGTGAGCTGAGCCCGCAGTCGCTCCGGACGTTGCCGCGCTGGCCGTGAACCCCGGACCCACGGTCTGACGCGACGCCGGGAACGTGGCTGCTCGAAGTGGCAAGGAGCGCGCATGACCGAAAGCAGACTCTGGCTGCTGCGCGATGCCCGTGCCACCCACCGGCAGGGCAGGGAGGCGACCGCCCAGCGGCAACACGAGCGATTTGCAGGGATGGTCACCTACGCGCGCGCCCGGTCACCCTTCTACCGCCGGTCGTATCAGCACCTGCCCGAGCACGTCACGGACCCGATGATGCTGCCCGTCACGAGCAAGGCCCAACTGATGTCCCACTTCGATGACTGGGTGACCGACCGGGAGGTCACCCTGTCCGCCGCGCGGGCATTCGTCGAGGATCCCGCCCTGGTGGGCGAGAAGTTCCGCGGCCGCTACACGGTGGGGACCACCTCCGGAACCACCGGCACCCGGGGCATCTTCCTGCTGGACGAGCGGTCCCTCGCGGTGACCACCGCCCTGCTGGCGCGGCTGCTCAGTGCTTGGCTCACCCCTGCCGATCTGCTCCGCATCATTGCCCGCGGCGGGCGCGTCGCCATGATCACCGCCACCGGGGGCCACTACGCCTCCCTCGCCGCGGCTGCCGCGTTGCGCAGGAACCGGTTAGTCCGCAGCCGGATCGGGGTGTTCGGCGTGCATACACCCATGGCGCAGCTGGTCTCTGGGCTCAACCGCTTCCGTCCGGCCATTCTTGCTCCGTACGCCACGATGGCCGCGCTGCTGGCCGCTGAGCAGCGCGCCGGTCGCCTGCACATCGACCCGGCGTTGGTGGTCTTGTCCGCCGAGGGCCTTCCCGCAGGGGAGTACGACAGGATCTCCGCCGCGCTCGGCGCCAAGGTCCGCCAGGGCTACGCCGCCACCGAGTGCCCCTTCCTCACCTACAGCTGCCAGTACGGGTGGCTCCACGTCAACAGCGACTGGGTTCTCCTCGAGCCGGTCGACGCCGATTACCGTCCGGTCCCCCCGGGTCAGGCGTCGCACACCACCTTGCTCAGCAACCTCGCGAACAGGGTCCAGCCGATCCTGCGTTACGACCTCCGCGACGTCGTCTTCGTCCGGCCTGATCCCTGCCCGTGCGGCGACCCGCTGCCCGCCATCCGGGTGCAGGGCCGCACCGCTGACCTGCTCGCTTTTCACACCCCCGCCGGCGAGCCGGTGACGCTCCCGTCGCTGGCCATCACTGCGCTGCTCGACCGCGTTCCCGGCGTGGAGCTGGTCCAGCTCGTGCACACCGCTCCTGCCCACCTCGATGTCCGTCTGCAGTCCGCCGCCGGGACCGACGCGGAGCACGTCCGGCAGGCGGTGCACGCAGAGATTCGGCGCCTGCTGGGGGACCACGGACTCGGCCACGTCATCGTGGCCCGCGGCGAGGGACCACCCCAGCCAACTCCGGGGGGCAAGTTCCGCTCGGTCATCCCGCTGCGCTGACCGGCTACTAGAGACTTGAGGTGGGGCGGCCAGTTGCGGCCGGTTGTCCTTCTGCCCTGAGGCCCAGTCCTCAATACAGCCGCTCCGACGCGATCCCCCCGGCGAGCAGGGCGTCGCGTTGCAGGTCCGTGGTCTGGGGCCCGTCGGCCTTCGAGTCCCGCGCATAACCTGTGACTGTTGGCGAGAAGGGGCGGCGAGCCGCAGTTTTCCTTGGCGGCCCCGAGCATCTTGATCCTGTCCATGAAGTGCCGGGAGTCAGAGCCCGAACGCGCCGCCCTCGACGAGGATGAACACCCCAAGACCGATCAAGACGATCGGGAACAGCACGTGCTCCCAGCGTTCGAGCACCTCGGCGATCGGCCGGCGAGTCGCGACGAACTTGGCCATCACGACGAGGACCGCGACGAGCGCGAGGAACACGATGCAGTAGGCGATGACGGCGGCCGGCCCCACGCTGAGGAAGACCGGAACATACACGCCGATGTTATCCCCGCCGTTGGCGAAGGTGACAGCGGCGACGGTCAGTACGGCGACGTTCTTACCACTGACCTTCGCCTCATCATCATCGTCGTCGTCTCCGCGCCACGCTTGCCATGCCGCCCACAGGCCGAGGAACAACGGGATGAGCCCGAAGTAGGTAATGGCTTGCGGGGGCAGGAATGCATCCGCTCCCAACGTGACGAGCACGGCGGCGGCCAGGATGCCGCCGAACCCGAGATACTGACCGGCCAAAATCCGGGCCGTGGTGCCCCGCTGGCCCGCACCGCGGGCGAAGAACAGTGAGAGCACGATGATGTCGTCGATGTTGGTGACAATGAACAGGCCGATCGCCTGCAGCACGGATGACAGGATCATGCGCCTGCCTCCATCTTGCAGCGCGTTGGAACGGAACATGCAGGGTCAATGCAGCTGGCCCCCTGGTCAACCGCCAAGGTCGTCTCCAGCAACGCAGTCAGCGCGCGGGTCAGGTGCGGATCAGCGATCTCGTACCGGGTTTCCCTGCCTTCCGGCTCGGCCACCACGATGCCGCAGTCCCGCAGGCACGCCAGATGGTTGGAAACATTCGACCGCGACAGGCCCAGCTCCCGGCTTATCACCGCCGGATGGTTCGGCCCCTCAAGCAGCATCAGCAGGATGCGGGAGCGCGTCGGGTCAGCCATGGCGCGGCCTAGGCGGTTCATCACGTCAAGATGATTGGTAATGGTCAGCATTCGATGAACTGTACATTGTTCGCTGAATAAGGGGCAACTTGCCCGCTCAGTGGAGAACTGCTGCCCGCCGAGGTCTTGTACCCAGTACTCGGGTGCAGGTTTACGCTTGATGCTGACCAACAAATAGTTCATTCGCGCTCGTAGGACTAATCTCGGCTTCGACCACGCGGGTGCGCCAAGAGAAGGGTCATGCCGAGGATGTCCGCCCTGGAAGCCTCATTCTGTCGCAGCCGGCCGTGGCGCCTTCTGGCCCGGCGAATGGTTCCCTGGGCGATTCAGGGCTTGCCTCTCGCCGGCAACGTGCTCGAGATCGGTGGGGGTAGCGGAGCGATGGCCGGAGCAATCGCTCGGGCCCACCCCCAGGTGCACCTCACCACGACCGACGCCGATCCCGCGATGGTCAAGGCTGCGCAGCGGCTCCTCACCCGACTCCCCACTGCTCAAGCGCGCCAAGCCGATGCCACCCGGCTACCTTTCAATGACCAGTCGTTCGACATTGTGCTGAGCTTCCTCATGCTCCATCACGTGATCGAGTGGGAACGCGCGGTGACCGAGGCGGCGCGGGTCCTACGACCCGGCGGGTCCTTCGTGGGATACGACCTGCTGGCCTCACGGATGGCCTCCCTGGTGCACGTGGCCGACCGCTCTGCGCACCGACTCATCGAACCCGCCACCTTCGAACCGGTCCTGGAACAGGCTGGCCTCGGCCCGCTCCGCATCCGGGTCTCCTTCGGCGGTCGGGTCCTGCGCTTCATCGCTCGGAAGCCGGACACAGTCCAGGACGATCCTGGCAACGACAAGCACGCGCCCGCGTGGAAAAACCATGGGTAACACCGTGACTGCGAGGGACGGCACCGAGCAGACGTGGGTGGGCACGAAATAAGGTCCATCAAGCCCGACTGTACCGGGCGGGTGCGCCCCCGGACACCACGATCGCCGAAGGGGCCAGCCGTCATGAGGGCTATTACCGGTGCCCCGGAAAGCGGAACCGCTCAGCGCTGTGCGTCTGCTGCTACCACGACCAGCAGGATGCGCCTTAGGATCTGTCGGCTCAATCACCTCCGAGCAATCCCTCGCAACTGCTTCGTCATTGTGTGCTGGTGAACCGTGCATCCCGTCGACGCCGGCCAGGTGAACCTATGCAAAGCGCTGAGCTGGTGGCGGCCGATCTAGTTCAGGCCGTGTCCCCGTCCCTCATACCGGACGCAGGCTCCCGCAGCATCCCGAGGACCAGTCCCGCCACCCCGACGGTGACGAAGACGTCGGCTGCGTTGAAGGTGGGAAACCAGCCGGTGTGCAGATAATCCACCACGCCGGCCCCGCCCAGTCGATCTACAAAGTTCCCCAAGGCCCCGCCCAGCAGCAGAACGGCTCCGCCTCGGGCCACTGTGCCCATAGCACGGACGTTCGCCAGCAGATACCACACCAATCCGGCGAGGACCAGCCCGGTCCCGGCGATCACCATCCAGGCAGGCAAGGACGCCCCGAGGCTGAAAGCCACCCCCGGATTGTAAAAGACGCGCAAGCTGATCCAGCCCAGATCGACTACCTGCCCAGCGGGTAAAGCGGTCTGAGCCAGGACCTTGAGCCCCAGATCCACCAGTGCCAGGATCCCCGCCCCGCCCAACAGCCCAACCACCTCGCGAGGCCGGGGCCGCTGTACAGACGTAGCGCTCACCGGCTGACCACGGGTGTCGACACCAGACGGTGGGGGCACCAACCCGTGGCCGGCCGACGCCTCGGCACCCGCACCCTGCAGCGGCGAGGCTGCCGCAACGGCCAACGCAGGCCCAAACCTGTCCCATCATTTCTTATCGTCACCCTCAGATGCTACCGGTTCAGGCTATTGCCTCTCGGGGAGGAACAGGCCGGACTTCTTCGTGGGCCCCACCGTGATACGACCACCTCCGAACGACCCGCCTGGTGCGCCCTGCTGGCTCTGATCCCGTCGAGTGCCACCGTCCTCACGGCCGGCGGCACGACCCGCACCGTCCCCGTCGAGCGCCTCGTCCCCGGGGACATGCTCCGGCTTGTCGCCGGTGAGCGCTTGGCCACCGACGGCATCGTGCGCTCCGGGGACAGCAGCCTGGACGTCTCGGCGATCACCGGCGAATCCATTCCCGTCGAGGTCAGCCGCCGACATCGGCATCGCCATGGGAGCCACGGGCTCGGACGCGGCGGTCGAATCGGCGGACGTGGCTTCACCTGCGATGATCTGCGCCTGATTCCTCGCACCGTCGATCATGCGCGCCGGGGGCGGCGCATTATCAACCAGAACATCGTCCTGTCGCTGGCGATCATCACCGTGCTGCTGCCGCTGGCCATCACCGGAGTCCTCGGCCTGGCTGCCGTCGTCCTCGTCCACGAGATCGCCGAAATCATCGTCGTCCTCAATGGACTGCGTGCCGCCCGCAGATCTCGGCAAACCACTGTGGATCGATCCATGGGCTCTAGGGCGTGTCCGATAAATGGTGTAGCCACGCAATAGCCGCGTTGAGTACGACTGCTGCGCGGTAGACGATGGCGAGTTTGTCGTAGCGGGTGGCCAGGGCCCGCCACTGCTTCAGGCGGCTGTAG
>NZ_JALLGN010000018.1:0-47524 GCF_023072605.1 Brevibacterium sp. R8603A2 | reverse complement strand
GGGGCTACGGCTCCTCCCTCGAGTGGGCGACCTCGTGCCCGCCGCCGCGCCACAACTTCACCTCGCTGCCCCGGATCCGCTCCGAGCGCCCTGCGTTCGACGCGAACCACCCGGAGCTGCTCGAGCTCCTGGAGCTCTCCCGTCAGCCGACGAGCGAGCCGAAGAACACCCAGAAGCGGAACACGATGGACGCATAGACGAGGATCAGCCAGAGCACGGCGATGATGAGCGCGGTGCCGGCGATCGCCCGCACGACCCCGTTGTCGCGCAGCCCGGCGCCGAGGTTCCCGGCGATGACGTTGTAACCGGTGACCACGCAGAACAGCGGGATCGTCACGGTCCACACGACGATGCACCACGGGCAGCCGATCCCGATGACGAAGATCGAGGAGTAGTAGAGGTACATCACGAGCACGGTGCCGGCGAGCAGGCCGAGATTCAGGCCGACCATCACCCAGCCGGGGACCCGGGTGCGGGTGATGAGGAGGACACCGAGCAGGAGCGGGAAGATGAACGCCGCGATCCCGAGGAACTGATTGGGGAACCCGAAGATCTGCGACTGCTCGAACGCCATGACGCTGCCGCAGGAGAAGAACGGATTGAAGTCGCACGACAGCGTCGCCGAGGGGTTCTCGAGCAGCCGGACCTTGTCGATCGAGAGTTCGAAGGACGCGAGGAAGCCGATGACCGAGCTCACGACGAGGAAGACCCCGAGCTTGACCTCGTCCATGAACCAGGGCCCCCGGGAACGCGCCCCGGGGTCGAGGTGTCCTTCGCCGTCGTCGAACCGGGTGCCGTCGGACCCGGAATCGCCGAATTCCGCGTCGTCGTGCTCGTGGCCGGTGGTGGAGGAATGCGATGCGCTCACCCCGCCAGAATGCACCTGCTCGGTGCGCGGGCACAAGCGCGGGCATGCGGCACCCGCCGTCCCGCGGCCCGTTCGACGGTCTGCCGGGGTGCCTGTGACATAATGTTCATGGCGACCCGCCATTCACACCAAGCGGGTCTCCCGCTTCCACCGAGCCTGGCTCTCCCGCCGGCAGGTAACAAGACGAAGCGGCATGGGCCTGGCCACCGCGCCGACACTATCGCGCGAGCCGCCCCTGTACGCCACAGGTTTTTGGATCCGGGTACGCACCCGGACACCGGTCGAACCGCAGCGCAGGCGAGTCGGTGTGCCGCCCGCCGCTCGGTGTTAGGAGCAGTGCACCATGACGAACACCCCAGAGGACCAGCAGGATCCCACCGCCGGGATCCTCGCGGATCTCGAGAACCTCCGCGCAGAGCACGAATCCCGGACGGACGGATCCGGTCAGGTCGATGAGGACACCCGCGCCCGCCTCGACTCACTGGCCGATGCGGCCGGTTCGCTCCGCGAGCCCGCCGCACCGCCGGTGCGCCGCGACTCCGGGAACCCGGACGAGGCCGAGGCGCCCCGCACCGCCCGGGACGAGTCGGCACCGCGCTCGGCGCGTTCCGCCGTCGCCAACCGCGGACTGATCTTCGAGTCCGCCGTGAGCGGTGCGGACGAGTCCGACGACCATGACGATCCCGCCCCCGTACAGGCCGCCGCCCCCGCGCAGGTGGACCTCCGCAATCCCTTCGCCTTCAACCAGGCGTTCTCCGCCCCTGAGGAGCCGGTGACCTTCGAAGCCGCCCCGATCCCCACCGGCGGAGGACTGCTGTTCCAGCCGCCCCAGCCCGAGCTCGCCGAGCAGGTCGACTCGGAGTGGGACGAGGACGACGTGGACGAGTTCGACGACGACTCCGCGGACGACGACACCGACAATCGTGACGACTCCGAGGATTCCGACGACTCCGGGGACGAGGGCGACAGCGACGACGACCGCGGCCGCCGCGACGGCCGCCGCTCGCGCTCCCGCGGATCCGGCCGCCGCTCCCGCCGGCGTTCGGACGGCTCGGGGAACGGGGATTCCGGCGACGGCGATTCCGCTGACGACTCCCGGGACGATGCCCGCGACACCGACGACTCCGACGACGACTCGGACGACTCCGACTCCCAGCCGCGCCGCCGCCGGCGCGGCGGTCGCGGCCGGCGGTCGCGCAACCGCGACCAGCAGGACGACTCCGACGCGTCGAACGGGCAGGACTCCGATGACGACTCGGAGGACACCGAGGACTCCGGCAGCGGTGGCTCGAACCGGTCCCGCCGCCGCTCCGGACGCGGTTCGGGCCGCGGTTCGCAGCAGGACCAGGATCGCAGGGGCGGCCAGGACGATTCCGGCCGCGGCGATGACTCCGCCGACGACGACACCGAGGACGGCTCGAACGGCCGCCGTCGCCGCCGCACCCGCAGCCGCAGGCCCGCGGGCGGAGGGTCCGACGACAGCCAGGTCACCGGTCTCAAGGGCTCGACCCGGCTCGAGGCCAAGCGCCAGCGCCGGCGCGAGGGACGCGAGGCCGGTCGCCGTCGGCCCGTCATCACCGAGGCGGAGTTCCTCGCCCGCCGCGAATCCGTCGAGCGCACCATGCTCGTGCGCGAGACCGAGGGCCGCACACAGCTCGTCGTGCTCGAGGACGGCATCGCCGTCGAGCACTACCTCAGCGAGGCGAAGGCCCACGCCTCGATCATCGGCAACGTCTACCTCGGCAAGGTGCAGAACGTGCTCCCGAGCATGGAGGCCGCGTTCGTCGACATCGGCAAGGGCCGCAACGCGGTCCTCTACGCCGGGGAGGTCAACTGGGACGTCCTCGGGATGGAGGGCAAGCCGCGCCGCATCGAGGTCGCGCTCAACCCCGGGGATCCCGTGCTCGTCCAGGTCACCAAGGACCCGATCGGCCACAAGGGCGCCCGGCTCACCAGCCAGGTCTCGCTGCCCGGTCGCTTCCTCGTCTACGTGCCCGGCAATTCGATGACCGGGATCTCGCGCAAGCTGCCCGATACCGAGCGCCAACGGCTCAAGAAGGTGCTCAAGGAGCTCGTGCCCGGCTCGTCCGGCGTCATCGTCCGCACCGCCGCCGAGGGCGCCTCGGAGTCGGAGCTCGGGCGCGACGTCGAACGGCTGTCGAAGCGCTGGGAGTCGATCGAGAAGAAGTCGAAGTCGACCAAGGTGCAGGCCCCGCAGCTGCTCTACAGCGAGCCCGACATGACCGTCCGGATCATCCGCGACGTGTTCAACGAGGACTTCTCCGCCCTCGTCGTCGACGGCGACAAGGTGTGGGAGACCATCCGCGAGTACGTCGAGGCCGTCGCGCCCGACCTCCTCGACCGGGTGAGCCGGTACGAGGCGGACGGCGACATCTTCGAGCACTACCGGGTGGCCGAGCAGATCGAGAAGGCGCTCGATCGCAAGGTCAACCTGCCCTCGGGCGGCTCCCTCGTCATCGACCGCACCGAGGCGATGACGGTCATCGACGTCAACACGGGCAAGTTCACCGGTTCCGGGGGCAACCTCGAGGAGACGGTGACGAAGAACAACCTCGAGGCGGCCGAAGAGGTCATCCGCCAGCTGCGGCTGCGCGACATCGGCGGCATCATCGTCGTCGACTTCATCGACATGGTCCTCGAGTCGAACCGCGACCTCGTGGTCCGGCGCCTCATCGAGTGCTTGGGCCGGGACCGCACCAAGCACCAGGTCGCCGAGGTGACCTCGCTAGGACTCGTGCAGATGACCCGCAAGCGGATCGGAACCGGTCTGGCCGAGTCGCTCGCCCAGGCGGGCGAGGACTTCACCGGGCGCGGCCTGCTGCTCCCGGGCACCGAGCCGGAGCAATCCGGGCGCGGCCAGTCGCAGGGCCGCTCCTCGCGCCGCCGGAAGGGGCAGGACTCCGCCAAGGACTCCCGCCAGGACCAGCGCCGGAACGACTCCGAGCCGATCGACGAGGAGAAGCAGGACGCCTCGCGCTCGGCGGTCGCCGCGATCGCCAAGGCCACCCTCAAGAAGGACGAGGACGCGGCGGAGGCCTCGGCCGCGGACGCCGAGGAGGTGCCCGGGGACGGGACCGCGGCCGGGACACCCGCAGCGGACGAGTCCGGCGAGGGATCCCGCACGGGCGGGTCGGGTGATCCCGATCCCGGCTCGGACGGCTCCGAGGAGAAGACCGCGGGTCGCCGCTCGAGCCGCCGCGGCCGTGGCCGGGGGAGCAGGCGGGGCGGCGCACAGAGCGACGACTCCCGGAGCGAGGACACCCGGAGCGAGGACGCACCCGCGACCGCGGTGCAGTCCGAGCCCGCACGGTCCGACTCCGGCACCGAGGACTCCCAGCCTGCCGACTCCGGGGCAACCGGCACCGTGCCCGGAACTGCGCCTGCCGAGGACGCCGAGCCGGCGGAGCCGAAGCGCGCCGCCCGGAAGCCGCGTGCCAAGCGCACACCGACGAAGCCCACCGGCCCGGCGCCGCTGATGATCGGCGCGGACAGCGCGACCCGTGTCCAGCAGGCGCCGCAGGTGCAGGAGAAGCCGGAGCCGGCACCGCAGGCATCGGAGTCGAAGCCGGTCGAGAAGCCGGCGGACACCAAGCCGGCGGAGACGAAGCCTGCGGAGACGAAGGCGGCGCTGCCGGTGCTCATGATCGGCATGGACGGCTGAGCGCGCGACGCGGCTGAGATCAGCCGGATTCGGAGCGCACAGGACGTGCCAGCGGCGGCCGGGGACCTTGGGTCCCCGGCCGCCGTTGTCGTCCGTCCGACCTGGGCCGAGGCTGGGCCGAAAGGAGTGTGGTGCGCGTCACCTGCTGTGACCGAGGTAACAGTTGAGTAACCAAACCGGGCGCCACCCTGTCCTGGCTTGATTCAGGTCACATTCTCGTGGAGTTTAGTGAACCATGAGTAGAACATCGATACAGGCTGACATCCTTGCGGCCGAACTGTCCCCGATCGAGCAGCGGGTCGACTCGGTCCTGTCCCCGTTCGTCACCGCGTTCTCGAACATCATCTTCTTCCCGATCACCATCGGCGGCGTGAGCTTCCCGATCGTCGTCGCCTGGCTCATCATCGGTGCCCTGGTGTTCACGATCTACACGGGATTCATCCAGTTCCGCGGCTTCGGCGTCGCGCTCGAGGTGGTGCGCGGCAAGTACTCCTCGAAGGACGACCCGGGTGAGGTCACCCACTTCCAGGCCCTGTCCTCGGCGCTGTCCGGCACCGTCGGCCTCGGCAACATCGCCGGCGTCGGCGCCGCGATCGCCATGGGCGGCCCCGGCGCGACCTTCTGGATGATCGTCGCCGGTCTGCTCGGCATGGCGACGAAGTTCGTCGAGTGCACACTCGGCGTCAAGTACCGCACCATCGACTCCGACGGCGTCGTCCACGGCGGTCCCTTCAAGTACCTGCCCGTCGCCTTCCGCAAGTTCTCCACCCCGGTCGCCACCGTGCTCACCGGCGTGTTCGCCATCGCCATCCTCCTCTTCGGCGTCGCCGGCGGCGGCATGTTCCAGGCCAACCAGACCTTCGCGCAGCTGAAGAACGTCACCGGCGGCAGCGAGGGGGTGCTCGGCGGCCAGTGGGCCGGCCTCATCGTCGGCATCATCATCGCCGTCCTCGTCGGCCTCGTCATCATCGGCGGCATCAAGTCGATCGGTCGGGTCACCGACAAGCTCGTCCCGGGCATGGGCATCCTTTACGTCGTGTCCTGCCTCATCGTGCTCATCGGCAACTTCGGTCACATCCCGGCGGCCTTCGGCGAGATCGTCTCCGGCGCCTTCAGCCCGCAGGGCATCGCCGGCGGCTTCCTCGGCGTCATGATCGTCGGCTTCCAGCGTGCGGCCTTCTCCAACGAGGCCGGCATCGGCTCGGCTCCGATCGCCCACTCGGCGGTGAAGACCCGTCGTCCGGTCTCCGAGGGCTTCGTCGCCCTGCTCGAGCCCTTCATCGACACCGTCGTCGTGTGTACCATGACCGCGCTGACGATCATCATCGCCGACCAGGCCTCCTACTCGCAGGCGCAGCAGGACTACGCCGCGGAGGGTGTGTCGCCCGACGGCGTCACGCTGGTCTCCGACGCGTTCACCACGATCGCCGGCTGGTGGCCCATCCTGCTCGCGATCGCCGTCACCCTGTTCGCCTTCTCCACCCTCATCACCTGGGCGTACTACGGCGAGAAGGCCTGGCACTACCTGTTCGGCCGCCGCAAGGCCACGGACATCGTGTTCCGCCTCATCCTCATGGCGTTCATCATCATCGGCTGTGTCGCGACCTTCGGCCAGGTCATCAACTTCGCCGATGCCGCGCTGTTCATGTGCGCCTTCATCAACATCCTCGGCCTGTACATGCTCATGCCGGTCGTCAAGCGCGAGATGAAGAAGTACCTCGCGGACCGCAGGGCGGGCACCCTGCACGAGCTCGGTGCCGAGGACGAGCAGGAGCTCGTCGAGATCCGCCAGGAGCAGGGCAACCTGTGATCCCACGGAAGCTCTTCCGCGACTGAGCTGCACCTGCGGAGGCCGGAACCCCTGGGGTTCCGGCCTCCGTCGTGCGCGCACCGGATCGCCCCGCCGTCCGACTAAGCTGGGAGCATGGCAGAGCAGTCCTCCTCATCCGCAGCGCCCCATTTCGTCACCGACATGACCGGGCCCCTCCACCGGCTCGCACAGGCGCTCGGCGTCCAGCCCGAGTACCGCTCCGCCGAGGGCGAGACCGTGCAGATCCCCGACCGCACGCTCGCTGCCGTGCTCACCGCGCTCGGTGCGCGCTGCGAGACGCGTGCGCAGGTCGAGGACGGGCTCCGTGCCCTCGACGACGCGCGATTCGCGCGGCCCCTGCCGGCGTTCGCCCACCAGTTCGCCGGAAACTCCGCGCGGATCCCGTTCACCCTGCCGGAGGGGGAGCGCTTCGGCCTGTCGCTCATGACCGAGTCCGGCACCCGCGTCCCGCTCACCGAGGTCGGGCCGGTGACGGAGACGCGCACCGTGATGACCGAGGGCGCGCCGGTGCTGCGACAGGTGCGCACGGTGGCGATCCCCGCCGACCTGCCGCTCGGCGAGCACACGATCACCCTGACGAGCGGTCACCGCGCGGACACCATGCCGTTCATCGTCGCTCCGCGCACCGTCCCCACCGTCGAGGACGTCACCGCCGCCGCGATGGCGGCATCCGACAGCCACCGTCGCCCCTGGGGGATCACCGTGCAGCTCTACTCGCTGCGCTCGCGCATCTCGTGGGGGACCGGCGATTTCGGCGACCTCCGCGACCTCATGGCGATCAGTGCCGAACAGGGCGCGGACTTCGTGCTCATCAACCCCATCCATGCGCAGGCGCCGGTGCCGCCGGTGGAGAACTCCCCGTACCTCCCGTCGAGCCGCCAGGCGATCGACCCGATCTACATCCGGATCGAGGACGTCCCCGAGGCCGCCTACATCGACACCGACCAGCGGCTGGCGATCCAGTCGCTCGCCCGGCGCTGGGGGAAGCCGGCGATCACCGCCGATCCGATCGACCGCGACCGGATCATCGCGGACAAGATCGCCGCCCTCGAGCTCCTCTACAAGGTCCCCGTGGGCGCCGCCCGGCGGGCGAAGTTCCGCCGTTTCGTCGAGCGCGCACCGCAGGGGATGCGCGACTGGGCGGTCTTCAACGCGATCTACCGCCACGCGAGCAGCGGCGGGGCCAAGGCGAAGCGCGCCGCGAAGTCCCTGCAGAAGGACAGCGCACGCTCCGGTAAGGACACGGTGCGCATCCTCGCCACCGGCGTCGCCTGGCCGCAGGAGATGACCGGTCCGCGCGCCGAGGCGGTGCGCGAGTTCGAGGCCGAGCACGCCGGGGACATCGAGTTCTGGATGTGGACGCAGTTCATCGCCGCCGAGCAGCTGCGCCGGGCCCAGCGCACCGCGCGCGAGCTCGGGATGCGGATCGGTCTCGTCACCGACCTCGCCGTCGGCGTGTCCGCGGGCGGGGCCGACTCCTGGACCCTCGACACGTTCCTCGCCACCGACGCCACCGTCGGTGCGCCCGCCGACTTCTACAACCAGCAGGGCCAGGACTGGTCGCAGCCGCCGTGGCACCCTCGGCGTCTCGCCGACGCCGGCTACGCCCCGCTGCGCGACCTGTTCCGCACCGCCTTCACCGGTGCCGGCGGCATCCGCATCGACCACATCATGGGCCTGTTCCGACTGTGGTGGGTGCCGCGCGGCAACGCTCCCAAGGACGGCGCCTACGTCTCCTACGACTCCGAGGCGATCCTCGCCGTGCTTGCGCTCGAGGCGCACCGGGCCGGCGTGCTCGTCATCGGCGAGGACCTCGGCACCGTCGGCCCCGGGGTGCGCGAGCGGCTCACGGAGCTGGGGGTGCTCGGCACCTCGGTGCTGTGGTTCGAGCAGACCGAGTCGGGACTCACCGACCCCCGGGACTACCGCTCGCTCAGCCTGGCGACCCTCAACACCCACGACATGCATCCGACCGCCGGGTACCTCAACCTCGCCGACATCGAGCTGTCCGAGGAGCTCGGGCTGCTCGATGCCGACCCCCGCGAGGTCTACACCGGGGAGCGCAGCAACCGGCAGGACGCCCTCAAGACCATCGCGGAGGCCGGCGGCCTCGAGCCGACCGACACCATGGTGGGCACGATCGACGACGTGTGGCCGGTGACGGTGGGCCTCCACGCCTACCTCGCCCGCACCTCGGCCCAGCTCGTCGGGATCGCGCTCGCCGATGTCGTGGGGGAGACGCGGGCGCAGAACAAACCGGGCACCTCCGAGGAGTACCCCAACTGGACGCTGCCGCTCACCGACGGCACCGGCGCGCCGGTGGTGCTCGACGACCTCGACGGCGGGGACCGGCTGCCGGTCATCGCCCGGATCATGAACGCCTCCGCCCACGAGGTCGCCGCGGACCGGCCGGTGGCCCCCGCTACCATGGACGAGGAGCGGCCTGTCGGACCCGAGCCCGCAGCCGTCGCGGAGTCCGGGACGCGGCCGTCGGACGCCGCCACCACCGCCCCCGACACCGAGGACGACGATGAGCGCTGAGATCCCCGCCGAGCTCGCCCGGCTGCGCGGCAGCATCGACAACGTCGACGCCGCCCTCCTCCACATCCTCGCCGAGCGCTTCAAGCTCACCGAGCGGGTGGGCGAGCTCAAGGCGCGCCACGACCTGCCCGCCGCCGACCCGGCCCGGGAGTCACGGCAGGTCGAGCGGCTGCGGCGGCTCGCCGCGGAGGCCAACCTCGACCCCGAGTTCGCGGAGAAGTTCCTCGCGTTCATCGTCGCCGAGGTGATCCGCCATCACGAGCGGATCGCCGAAGAGCACCGCGACGGGCGCTGAGACCGCCGCCGCCGTGCCCCCTGTGCGATTTGTCCCCGGGGTCGGATCGACGGTACGATGGTGCGTCGGTGCACAAGCGCCACGGTGGGTTCTTCCTTCCAATGGGCAGCGCGGATCATGGGCAGGCGCCCGAATCCCGTTCGGCCAAGGGAGAGCTGCCGTCACAGCAGACGTGAGCAGCCCGGAGCTGTCCGCGCAGAACACATGAGAAGAGGTTCGACATGGTCTATGCCATCGTCCGTGCCGGCGGCCATCAGGAGAAGGTCAGCGTCGGCGACATCATCACCGTCAATCGTATGAAGGCGGCCGCAGGCGACACCGTCGAGCTCGCCGCTGTTCTGCACGTGGACGGCGACACCGTCACCCATGACGCCGACAAGCTCGCCCAGGTGAAGGTCTCCGCCGAGGTCGTCGACGAGCTCCGCGGTCCGAAGATCGTGATCCAGAAGTACAAGAACAAGACCGGGTACAAGAAGCGGCAGGGCCACCGTCAGGACCTCACCCGCCTCAAGATCACCGACATCAAGTAAGACCGACACCGACTTTTCTTTCGCAGGAGAATAACCATGGCAACTAAAAAGGGAGCGAGCTCGACTCGCAACGGTCGTGACTCCAACGCCAAGCGCCTCGGAGTGAAGCGTTTCGGGGGCCAGGTCGTCAGCGCCGGTGAGATCCTCGTCCGGCAGCGCGGCACCCGTTTCCACCCCGGTCAGAACGTCGGCCGCGGCGGCGACGACACCCTCTTCGCCCTCGCGGCGGGCACCGTGGAGTTCGGTGCCAAGAGCGGCCGCAAGGTCGTCAACATCATCGCCGGCTGAGACGCCGAGCGACCGGCAGCACCGGTCGGCTCGTGGGCACGCGCCCGCTGAGCACGTTCCGCACGTGGATGGGGTGAGCCCGCTGGGCTCGCCCCATTCCCGTACCCGCACCATCCGAACGCAAAGGACGGCCATGGCCACGGAGTTCATCGATCGCGTCACCCTGCACGTGTCCGCAGGCGACGGCGGCAACGGCTGCGCCTCGATCCGCCGGGAGAAGTTCAAGCCGCTCGGCGGCCCGGACGGTGCGAACGGGGGCGACGGCGGCGACGTGGTGCTCCTCGTCGACGACCAGACGACCACCCTGCTGCCCTACCACCGCAACCCGCACCGCTCCGCCCCCAACGGCGGGATCGGCAAGGGCGATCTGCACCACGGCGCCGACGGCGAGACCCTCGTGCTCCCGGTGCCGGTGGGCACCGTGGTCAAGAGCATCGCCGGCGAGGTCATCGCCGACCTCGTCGAGCCCGGCACGGAGTTCGTCGCCGCCGCCGGTGGGCGCGGGGGGCTCGGCAACGCCGCCCTCGCCTCGACCAAGCGCAAGGCCCCGGGATTCGCCCTCCTCGGCGAGCCCGGCGAGACCCGCGACCTCGTGCTCGAGCTCAAGTCCGTCGCGGACATCGCGCTCATCGGCTTCCCGTCGGCCGGGAAGTCGAGCCTCATCGCCGCGCTGTCCGCCGCCCGACCCAAGATCGCGGAGTACCCGTTCACCACGCTCGTCCCCAACCTCGGCGTCGTCGAGGCCGGGGACGTCCGCTTCACCGTCGCCGACGTCCCGGGACTCATCCCGGGCGCATCCGAGGGCCGCGGCCTGGGACTCGAGTTCCTCCGCCACGTCGAGCGCTGCGCCGCACTCGTCCACGTCATCGACATGGCGACGTGGGAGCCCGGCCGCGACCCGGTGTCCGACCTCGCGACGATCGAGGCCGAGCTCGCGCAGTACGCCGTCGACATCGCCCATGACGGCGGCGACCTGCTCCCGCTCACCGAGCGCCCCACCCTCGTCGCGCTCAACAAGATCGACATCCCTGACGGGCAGGACCTCGCCGATATCGTCCGCGCCGACCTCGAGGCCGCCGGCTACCGCGTGTTCGACGTGTCCGCCGTGTCCCACCGCGGCCTGCGCGAGCTGTCCTTCGCGATGGCCGAGCTCGTCGCCGCCGAGCGCGCCCGCCGCGAGGCCGAGCCCGCCGTGCCCGAACGGATCGTCATCCGGCCCCGGGCCGTCGACGACGCCGGCTTCCGGGTGACGGTCGAGGAGACCGCCGACGGGCCGGTGTTCCGGATCCTCGGCGACAAGCCCGAGCGCTGGATCGTGCAGACCGACTTCGCCAACGACGAGGCCGTCGGCTACCTCGGCGACCGGCTCGAGCGCCTCGGCGTCGAGGAGGAGCTGTTCAAGGCCGGTGCCGTGCCCGGCTCCACCGTGGTCATCGGCCCCGGGGCCGGCGTCGTCTTCGACTGGGACCCGACGATGGTCGGCGGGGCGGAGCTGCTCGGCCAGCGCGGGACCGACCTGCGCCTCGAGGAGACCGGGCGCGCCTCCCGCAAGGAGCGCAAGGCCGCCTTCCACGAGCGGATGGATGCCAAGGCCGAGGCGCGCGCCGTGCTCGAGGCCGAGCGCCTCGCGGAGAAGCGCGCCCGGGAGTCCGGCGCGTGACCGCTCCGGCCGGGGCGGGGGCCGATCTCGCCGCAGTGCGTACGGCGGTGTCCGGCGCCAAGCGGGTCGTTGTCAAGATCGGCTCGTCCTCGCTCACCTCCGTGGCCGGCGGGCTCGACCACGCCCACCTGCACGCGCTCACTGCGGCACTCGCCGCCCACCGCGCCGCTGGGCACGAGGTCATCCTCGTGTCCTCCGGCGCGATCGCCGCCGGGCTCGAGCCGATGGGGATCTCCCGGCGCCCCAAGGACCTCGCCACCCAGCAGGCCGCGGCGGGCGTGGGCCAGAGCCTCCTCATGGCCGCCTACACCCATGCCCTGGCCGGGCACGGGGTGGTCCCCGGCCAGGTGCTGCTCACCGCTGACGACCTCATCCGACGCTCGCACTACCGCAACGCGCAGCGGGCGGTCGACCGGCTGCTCGCACTCGGCATCATGCCGATCGTCAACGAGAACGACACCGTCGCCACCCGGGAGATCCGGTTCGGCGACAACGACCGGCTCGCCGCCCTCGTCGCCCATCTCGCCCACGCCGATGCGCTCGTCCTGCTCTCCGACGTCGATGCTCTCTACACCGCGCCGCCCGGCACCCCCGGGGCCGTCCACGTGCCCTTCGTCGCCGGATCCGACGACCTCGCGGCGGTGGGGATCGGCGGGGTCGGCGAGGCCGGCGTCGGGACCGGCGGCATGCTCACCAAGGTCCAGGCCGCGACGATGGCCGCCGACTCCGGCATCCCCACCGTCCTCACCTCCGCACCGCAGGTCGCACAAGCGCTCGCCGGCGCGGATCTCGGCACGTACTTCGGCGTCACCCACCGGCGCCGGCAGACCCGCCTGCTGTGGCTCGCCCACCTCGCGGAGACCCACGGCTCCGTCCACGTCGACGCCGGCGCGGCGCGGGCGCTGCTGCGGCGCGGCACCTCGCTGCTGGCCGCCGGCGTGACCGCGGTGAGCGGCGAGTTCGAGGCAGGGGACCCTGTCGACGTGCGCGATCCGGCCGGGGACCTCATCGCGCGCGGGATGGTGAATTTCGCCTCCCACGAGCTGCCGGGCATGTTCGGGATGTCGATCGACGCACTTGGCGACAGGTTCGGCGGCGACTACCGTAAAGAGGTCATCCATCGCAACGACCTCGTCCTCACGGATGCGGTGTTCTAGGAAAGCAACGCTATGACCGACATTCCCACGCCCACGCCCGACATCGACCAGAAGACCGTGCGCGGAGTCACCCGGACGGTGCGCGCGGCCAAGGCGGCCTCCTTCGCGCTGGCTGCCGCGTCCACGACGGACAAGAACTCCGCGCTCGAGGCGATCGCCCGCATCCTCGAGGAGAACACCGAGGACATCCGGGCGGCCAACGCCGAGGACATCGAGACCGCCCGGAAGAAGGACACCCCGGAGGCGATGATCGACCGCCTCACGCTCACCGACGAGCGGATCGCGCAGATCGCCGCCGCGGTGCGCGAGGTCGTCGCCCTGCCGGATCCGGTGGGCGACGTCGTGGTCGGTCGGACCCTGCCCAACGGCATCCTGCTGCGCCAGGAGCGCGTGCCGATGGGCGTCGTCGGCGCGATCTACGAGGCCCGCCCCAACGTCACCGTCGACATCGCGGTGCTCGCACTCAAGAGCGGCAACGCGGTGGTGCTGCGCGGCGGCTCCGCGGCGCGCTCCTCGAACACCCTGCTCATCGAGCTGCTGCGCCGCGCGGTCGCCTCGACCGGGCTGCCCGCCGACGCCGTGCAGGGGATCGACGAGTACGGCCGCGCCGGAGCCAAGGTGCTCATGCAGGCGCGCGACCACGTCGACCTGCTGATCCCGCGCGGGGGAGCGGAGCTGATCTCCGCAGTCGTGCGCGAATCGATCGTGCCGGTGATCGAGACCGGGGTGGGCAATGTCCACATGTTCCTCGATGCGAGCGCTCCCGTGGGCATGGCCGGCGACCTCGTGATCAACTCGAAGACGCAGCGGCCGAGCGTGTGCAATGCGCTCGAGACCCTGCTCGTCCACGAGAAGGCCGCCAAGAGGGTGCTGCCCCGGGTGCTCGCCCGCCTCGACGAGGCCGGGGTCGTCGTCCACGCCGACTCCGACGTCGCGCAGCACGCGCCCGAGGGCATGCGCACCAAGCGGGTGACCCGCCGCGACTGGGCCAAGGAATACCTCCAGCTCGAGCTCGCGGTGAAGATCGTCGCCGGGCTCGACGAGGCGATCGAGCACATCCGCGCCTACTCCTCGGGTCACACCGAGGTCATCGTGACCAACGAGCTCGACAAGGCGGAGCGGTTCGTCGCGGCGATCGATTCCGCGGCGGTCGGGATCAACGTGTCGACCCGCTTCACCGACGGCGGCGAGTTCGGGCTCGGGGCGGAGGTGGGGATCTCCACCCAGAAGCTCCACGCGCGCGGCCCCATGGGACTGGCCCAGCTCACCACCACCAAGTGGATCATGCGCGGCAGCGGGCAGGTCCGCGGCTGACACGATCCCCGTCCCACGGCACGTTGCGTGGGGCACCTGCGTACAATGCATGAGAAACTGTTGAGGACCATCACCCCGACCGCACGCGGTCGTGAGACAAGGAGCACTCCGTGACGACGTCCATCCTGCTGGCCCAGGCCGAAGAGGCCCATCACACCGTGGTGGACCTGCCGATGCACCCGATCTTCTTCGGCCTCATCGCGTTCGCGGCGCTCATGCTGCTGATGTTCATCACCATGTCGTGGAAGGGCATCTCGCACCGCCACTGATATGAGTCTCTCCTCACGCCGGGTCGGTGTCATGGGCGGCACCTTCGACCCGATCCATCACGGACACCTGGTCGCCGCCAGCGAGGTGGCGACCAAGTTCGCGCTCGACGAGGTGGTCTTCGTGCCGACCGGCCGCCCGTACCAGAAGAGCACGCGGGAGGTGACGCCCCCGGAGCACCGCTACCTCATGACGGTGATCGCGACGGCGTCGAACCCGCGCTTCACGGTGTCGCGCGTCGACGTCGACCGGCCGGGGGACACGTACACCATCGACACCCTGCGCGACCTCCGCGCGGAGTACGGGGAGTCCACGGAGCTGTTCTTCATCACCGGGGCCGACGCCCTGGCGCAGATCATGACGTGGAAGGACCTCGACGAGCTGTTCTCGATGGCGCACTTCGTCGGCGTCACCCGGCCCGGCCACGAGCTCGTGGTCGACGGCCTGCCGGCGGAGGGCCTGAGCCTGCTGCAGATCCCGGCCCTGGCGATCTCCTCGACGGACTGCCGGGCGCGGGTGAAGGACGATCTGCCGGTCTGGTACCTCGTGCCGGACGGCGTTGTACAGTACATCGCAAAACACGAGTTGTACAGGAGTGAGCATGGCTGAGCAGTTCATGACGCGCAAGGAACGCCGGGAGGCGGAACGGCGCGCGGCTGCTGCCGGTGCCGTACAGACGGAGTCCTCTCCCCAGCAGGGAGATCCCGCTCGGACCGAGGCCCCGACCCAGCAGCCATCGACCCAGCAGGCGCCTCCGGCCGCCCGCGCGGAGTCTGCGTCTTCGGCGCCGACCCCGCAGTCGGAGATCCCGGCCTTCGAAGACACACCGTTCGAGCCCGACCGGCACGAACGCGGACCGCTGGCGTCGGACCACCCCCAGCGAGAGGCCGCTCCGCGCGACGCAGCGAGTTCCGTCAACCTCCGGAACCTCCCGGGAGGCACGGGTCGGCCCGGCGTCGGCGCCGATGACATCCCGCACTTCGCCACTCGTGCCGAGCGGAAGCGCTACCTGCGCGAGCACGGGCTCGAGCCGCCCCCGGTCGACGCGGAGGACGGCCCCTCGAGCGGCGAGCAGGATGCCGAGCCCGCTCGGGAGGACGGTGAGCCGCGCAACGGCCCCGGTGCTGCTCCGGAGCACTCGTCCGCTGCGTCCGCACCCGCCGCACCCCCTGCGGCGCCGTCGCCGGCGCCTCCGCCCGCTTCTGCGGAAGAACCGGTCCCCGTACGCCCGGACGCTCCGGCCCGGGACACCGCGGGCCATGATCTCACCGCCCGTCGCCAGGCCGCGGCACGCCCGCAGATCAGCACCGCTACGGCGTCTGCCGCAGACCCGGCCGGACTCGACTTCGGCGGGCCGGACGACTCCGCGGCGAACGGCGCGGCGGCCTCCCGCGCCCGTCGCACCCCGGTGGTGCATCCGCCCACATCGCAGAGCATCCGGGTGGTGACCGGCGCGACCTCGCTCGCCCGCACCCAGGCCGCGATGGACGCCGCCCGCCGCGCCGAGCTCGAGGAGCAGTCCGGGTCCGCTGGGTCCGACTCCGGTCGAGACACCGCCGGGCCCGCTGCCCGGACCGCACCGAGCGGGTCCGCGAAGACGGGCGGAACGCAGACCGGAGCCGGAGCACGGCCCGCGACGTCGACGGACGAGGAGCCGATCGTCTCCCGGCCCGCCGCCGAGCACACCTCGGACGACGAGCAGGTGCGTCGGGCCGCGGCGCACCCGCCCACCCAGCCGATCTCCTCGGTCGACGCCGACGAGGACGGCGAGTCCGACGGACCGGTGTGGGATCTGCCCAACGCGGAGGTGGGCGAGGAGATCGAGAACCCTCCCGCGTCGCCGCTGAGCGCACGCAACGTCACCGGCCAGGACGGCGACATCCTCATCGGGGAGCGTCCTTCGAAGGTGCCCTACGTCCTGCTCGGGGTGTCTGCGGCGATCGCGCTCGTCCTCGTCGTCATCGCGCTCCTGCTCATCTTCTGATTCCCGACCCGCTCGCTCCCGCCCTCTGCATCCCGATGCCCCCGAAAGGACATGCGTGACGGCCACTCCCGCAGCCACCGCACTCGCCCGCACCGCCGCCGCAGCCGCCGCCGACAAGCTCGGGACCGACATCGTCGGCCTCGACGTCAGCGCCCAGCTCGCGCTCACCGACGTCTTCGTCATCGCCTCCGCGACCAACGAGCGCCAGGTCAAGGCCATCGTCGACGGCGTGGAGGAGGCGCTCCTCAAGGAGCACGACGTCAAGCGCGTGCGGCGTGAGAACGGCGACGGGAACTGGGTGCTCATCGACTTCGACGACATCGTCGTCCACGTGTTCACCGAGGAGGACCGGCAGTTCTACGCCCTCGAGCGGCTGTGGAGCGACTGCCCGGTCGTCGACCTCGACCTGCCTGCCGTCGCCGGTGCTGACGCCGCGGAGACCCGCGGCACCGCGGAGGCCTGAGCCGTGGTCGCCTCGCTCATCCTGCTGCGCCACGGGCAGACGGACTACAACGCCGAAGGACGATTCCAGGGTCAAGCGGACATCCCGCTCAACGAGCTCGGCCGCTCCCAGGCCCGCGCGGCCGCCGAGGCGCTCGCCGGCTCCGGCATCGACCGGATCGTGTCCTCCGACCTCGCCCGTGCCTACGAGACCGCCCAGGCCCTGGCGGCCCGGACCGGCGCCGGGCTCGAGGCGGACCCGCTGCTCCGCGAGATCTCCGTCGGGGAATGGCAGGGTCGCACCCGGGCGGAGATCGCGGAGATCTGGCCCGACCAGCTCGCCGCCTGGCAGTCCGGCGTGGACATGCGGCCGCCGGGCGGGGAGAGCCGCAGGGAGTCCTCGGCCCGCGTCGTCGCAGCGATCCGCGAGATCGTCGCCGGCGCCGGAGCGGAGGAGACGCTCGCCGTCGTCGCCCACGGCGCTGTGCTCCGCGGGGCCGCTGAGGAGCTCCTCGGCCTGGGCCGCGAGGGCGCCGGGTACCTCGGCGTCATGGCGAACTGCGGCTACGGCGTGCTCACCCCGCGCCGCGACATCTGGGTGCTGCGCTCCTGGGGCGCGAGCTCCGACCCCGCCGCCATCGCCTGATCCGGCGCCGGATCAGCGTCGCGTCCGCTCGGCGTGGAGGGAACGGGCGAGGTCGAGGAGCACCTCGGCGGACGATTCCCAGGAGAACTCCGCGGCCCTGACCTGCGCCGCCTGGGCGCGGGCGGCCCACACCTCGGGCACGGATAGCGCGGAGACGGCGTGCGCGATGTCGGCGGGATCGTGCGGGTCGAAGAACTCCGCGACCCCGTCGGCGAGCTCCCGGAAGATCGGCAGCTCGCTCACCGCGACCGGCACCCCGCGCGCCATCGCCTCGACGACGGGGAGCCCGAAGCCCTCATCGAGCGAGGCCGTGACGAGCGCGGTCGCCGAATCGAGGAGCGCGGCGTATTCCTCGTCGCTCACCCCGCGGTGGAACACGACGCGCGCCCGGTCGGGGACGAGCGCCCGCAGCTCCCGCTCGCGGGCCGGGGTGATCCGGCTCGGCAGGTGGAGCGTCCAGCCCGGCAGGTGCGCGAGCGCGCGGATGAGCGCCTCGACGTTCTTGTAGGGGAGGAACGCCCCCATGTAGACGAGCGAGCGGGCGTCGTGGCCGGGCGCGCGGGCAGGCAGCTCCGGCGGGGGAGCGACGGCATTGGGCACGACGTGCACCGGCCGCGAGGTGAGCGCATGCTCGGCGACGAGCCGGGCCGTCGTGCGGCTCACCACTGCGACGGCGTCCGCGCGGTCGAGCATCAGCCGCTGCGGCCAGTACGCCCGGTGGTAGAGCCGCCACGCCCCGCGCACCACCGCCGGCAGGTCCGTCGGCGGCTGCGGGTGCGCGTAGTAGATGAGGTCGTGGAGGGTGAGGACGAGCGCGTGGTCGCGGCCCCAGGAGCCCATCACCTGCATCGTCGAGAACACGACATCGGCACCCAGGGCGTCGAGCCGTTTGGCGATGGTCAGCTCGGCCGGGGACGTCGGATGGTTGAGGACGACGTACGGGGTGTCGGGCAGCAGCGCGAGCTGCGCCTCGTCGTGGATGATCGCGATGACCTCGACCTCGGTCCCGCAGGTGACCTCGAGGAGTGCGGCGAGCAGGCACGAGCCGTAGCGGGAGATCCCGTCGTGGCGATCGGTGCGGGTGAACCGGGCATCGAAGAACAGCTTCATGGTGCATCAGCCTAGAGGAGTGCGCCGCTGCCTCCTTGGGCCGAGCCGATGAGCGTTCGGACCGGTTTGTCGACTTTCCGTCGGCTCTCACCATTTTGCTGAGGATCGTACAGTTTCGCTAGGATCGACAACCATGAAGTCAATGGTCGGGACCCGGATGTCCTCGTGTGCATCGCGTGGCAGGACGGGAGCCGTCGACACATGACGATCCTCGTGACCGTGGGCATCCTCGCAGCCCTCCTCGTCCTCACCCCGCTCGTCACCGCCGGGCTCGGACGCCATGCCGGGTGGGTGCTGGGAGTCGCGTATCTGGCCGCGGCCGCGGCCTTCCTGCCCGCTGTCACCGAGGTCCTCGCCGGCGGCACCGTCGAAGCCGCCTGGGAATGGGTCCCGAGCCTCGACGTCGCCCTGGCCTTCCGGGTCGACGGGATCGGCGTGGTCTTCACCCTCATCGCCCTCGTCATCGGCGCGTTCGTGCTCTTCTACTCGACGGCCTACCTGTCGCCGGGCCCGAACCTCAGCTTCTACTGGCTCATGGCGACATTCACCTTCGCGATGGTCGTGCTCGTCCTCACCGACGACCTGCTCGTGCTCTTCATCGCGTGGGAGGTCACCTCGCTCGCGTCGTTCATGCTCATCGCCCGGTCCGGCGCCGCCGCCCACCCGGCGTCGCTGCGCACGATGTTCATCACCTTCATCGGCGGTCTCGGCCTGCTCGTGGCGATCGGCTTCATCATCGCCCGCACCGGCACGACCTCGATCCACGCCGCGCTCACCGACGAGGTGTGGGGCGCCGATCCGGCATTCACCACGACGGTCGCACTGCTCGTCGCGCTCGCCGCGATGACGAAGTCCGCGCAGTTCCCGTTCCACTCCTGGCTGCCCGACGCGATGGCCGCCGCCACCCCGGTGAGCGCCTATCTCCACGCCGCGGCGGTCGTCAAGGCCGGCATCTTCCTCCTCATCCGGTTCAGCCCGGCCTTCCACTCCACCCCGGCGTGGAATGCGGTGCTCATCGTCGCCGGACTCATCACCACCGCGATCGGCGGCTGGTTCGCCCTCAACCAGGTCGACCTCAAGAAGCTCATGGCCTACTCGACGGTGAGCCAGCTCGGCCTCATCGTCGCCGCGATCGGCGTCGGCACCGAGCTCGCGCTCTCTGCCGCCGTGCTCCACGTCATCGCCCATGCCCTGTTCAAGTCCGGCCTGTTCATGATGGTCGGCGTCGTCGACCACATCGGCCACACCCGCGACTTCGGGAAGATTCCGCAGCTCTTCCGCGTGTCCCCGCTCGCCTTCGTCGTCACGATCATCGGCACCGCCTCGATGGCCGGCATCCCGCCGCTGCTCGGCTTCGCCTCGAAGGAGACCGTGTTCATGGGACTCGGCGAGGCGCCGGGTGCGGCGTGGACCGGCTGGGCCGCGCTCATCGCCGCGGCCGCGGCCTCCGTGCTCACCTTCGCCTACTGCGCCAAGGTCGTGTTCGGCGCGTTCGTCGACGGTCCGGCCCCGGACCGGGAGCGGCTCGGACGCACCGACGGCGTCATGCTCACCTTCGCAGCGCTGCCGATCCTCGCCTCTGTGCCGCTGGCCTTCATGCTCCCGACGGTCGAGCGCCTCGTCGTCCCCGCGGCCGCTGCCGCACTGCCCGGCACCGACCCCCACCCGCACCTCGCGCTGTGGCACGGGATCTCCCCGGAGCTCATCGCCTCGATCCTCATCATCGCCGCCGGCATCGCCATCATCCTCGCCCGCCGCACGGTGTTCCCGTTCTTCATGCGTGCCCGCCTGCCGTTCGACGGCGCCGATGTCATCAGCGGCATCACCCGCGGCCTCGAGTCCGCCGGCCGCGGCGCCAGCGGACTCGTCGCCCCGGTCCGCGCCGCGCCGCACGTGCGCGCGATCCTCGGACTGCTCTCCCTCGTGATCTTCGGCGGCACCCTGGCGATCGCGCTCGGCCCCGGTCTGCCGCCGGTGCAGCCGGACCTGTCGCGCCCGATCGACCTCGTCCTCCTCGTCCTCATCGGCTTCTCCGTGCTCGCCGTGTGCTTCGCACGCTCGCGGATGACCGCGACGGTCGCGCTGTCGGCCGTCGGCATCCTCGCGACCGTGCAGATCATGGCGCTCGGCGCCCCCGACGTCACACTCACCCAGCTGCTCGTCGAGGCGATGACGATCATCGTCATCATGCTCGTCCTGCAGAAGCTCCCGCGCACCTTCTGGCGGTACCGCAAGCGCACGCAGACCCGGCGCGGGATCTTCGCCGTGTTCGTCGGCGTCGCCGTCGGCACCGCGGTGTGGGTGATGACCGGTCGCCGGGAGCGCTCCGAGATCGCGCTCTACTACCTCCACGAGGCCCCGGAGATCAGCGGCGGCTCGAACATCGTCAACACGATCCTCGTGGAGTTCCGTGCACTCGATACGCTCGGCGAGCTCACCGTGCTCGGGATGGCCGGGATCGCGATCGTCGCGGTGCTGTCCTCGGTCCGCGACAAGTTCATCGACCCGCCCGCCGCGGACATCCCCGAGGTGCCGCGCACCCCGTGGCTCAGCCTGCGACCGCGCGGCTCGGTCGCCCATCGCGCGGTCATGGTCGCCTGGCCCAACGTCATCCCGATGCAGCTCATGGTGCGCGTCCTCGGCCCGATCCTCGCGATCGCCTCCGCGCTGATCTTCTGGCGCGGCCACAACGAGCCCGGCGGCGGCTTCATCGCCGCGCTCGTCGGCTCCGCGATCGTCGGCCTGCTCTACATGTCGACCTCGAAGGACCGCGCGATCGGTCCGCCGCGCGCCCCGCTCATCCTCATCGGCGGCGGCGTCATGGTCGCCGTCCTCACCGGGTTCGTCGGCCTGATCTTCGCCGGCTCGTTCCTCGAACCGATCCACGGGTACATCTTCGGCGAGCACTTCACCACCTCGCTGCTGTTCGACGTCGGCGTGTACATGGCCGTGGTGGGACTCATCCTCGTGTCCTTCAACCTGCTCGGCACCTCGGACTCGGCGTTCACCCCGGCCGGCGACGACGTCCTCACCGACGGGCAGATGCAGCGCGACGTCGACGCGCTGCCGTTCGAGGGCACGCGCGAGCGCGCGGACGAGATGATGTACGGCGAGCTCCACGGCCCGCTCGACGCGACCCGGGGTGAGCGCCCGCAGGCCGGTGCGCTCGTCAAGCCCCAGCGGAGGAGTCGGCTCGGCGTGCGGTCGAAGCACATGTCCACCGGCGAGCAGCACCAGGAGCGTGGCGAATGATCCTCGCAGTGACCGTCGGAATCCTCGTCGCCGGAGGCGTCTACCTGCTGCTGCAGCGCTCCATGGTGCGCGCGGTGTTCGGACTCACGCTGATCTCCCACGCGGCGAACTTCGCGCTGCTCGCCTCCGGTGTGACGGCATGGCGCGGCGAGCCGCTCGAAGGGCGCACCGACCCCTCGATCGCCGCGGACCCGCTGCCCCAGGCGTTCGTGCTCACCGCGATCGTCATCACCCTCGCGATCACGATCTTCATGCTCGCGATGGCCGTGCTCGGCCACGACGACGACCAGCACACGCCGCCGAACACGGGGGAGGCCCGCGAACAGTGAACTCCGCTCTCCTCCTGCTCATCATCGCGATCCCGCTCGGCGCCTCGGCGCTGTCGACGATCGTCCGCTCCCGGCTCCTCGACCGGATCCTCCTCATCGGCATCCCCGCCCTCATCACGGCGGCGGGCCTGTACCTGCTCGCGGTGCACACCCGGGAGCCGGTGATCGCGCATTCCGTGGGCGGCTTCGTGGACGGACTGGCGATTCCGTTCGTGTCCGACACCTTCGCCGCGCTGCTGCTCACCGTCACCTCGGTCGCCGCGCTCGTGTGCTCGTGGTTCCTCATCGCCACCGGCGAGGACCAGTACCGATTCATGCCCGCGCTCATCCTCATGATGCTCACCGGTGTGTACGGTGCGATCCTCACCGGTGATCTCTTCAACCTCTTCGTCTTCGTCGAGGTCATGGTGCTGCCGTCCTACGCGCTCATCGCGGTGACCGGCACCTGGCGGCGGCTCGGGGTGGGCCGGATGTTCGTCATGGTCAACCTCCTGACCTCGACGATCCTCCTCATCGGAGTCGGCTTCGTCTACGGCTCGCTCGGCACGGTCAACCTCGCGCTCATCGCGGAGATGGAGGAGATCCCACCGGCCGGGCAGCTCGCGATCGGCGTCGTGCTCACCGCGCTGTTCGTCAAGGCCGGTGCCGCGCCGGTGCACGGCTGGCTCGTCCGCAGCTACCCGAACACCTCCGCCGGCATGATGGCGCTGTTCTCCGGTCTCCACACCAAGGTCGCGCTCTATGCGATCTACCGGGTCTACTCCTCGGTGTTCGTCGAGCCCCCGGTCTGGTCGTGGGTCGTCGCGGTCATCGTCGTCGTCACCATCCTGCTGGCGGTGCTCTCCGCGTTCGGCGAGATCCGCGTGCGCAACGTGCTCGCCTTCCAGATGGTGTCCGGTGTCGGCCACATCCTCATCGGCGTCGTCCTCATGAGTGCCGCCGCGCTGTCCGCCGGCACGTTCTACCTCACCCACCACATCATCACCATGGCGGGACTGCTGCTGACCATGGGTGCCGTCGAGCAGACCTACGGCACGGGCGCGTTCAAGAAGCTCTCCGGGGTCGCTGGGCGCGAGAAATGGGCGACCGTGCTCATGGTGGTCGGCCTGTTCTCCCTCATCGGCCTGCCCCCGACCTCCGGCGTGTGGGGCAAGATCGGGCTCATCCGGGCCTCGGCGGCGGACGAGTCCGTACTCGGCCCCGTGCTCATCGGCGCGGTGATCCTCGGGTCGCTCATCAGCATCCTCGCCCTGCAGCGGCTGTGGGCGAACTCCTTCTGGGGTGAGCCGATGACGCACTACCACCCGGACTCGCTGAGCACCGGGCGAGCCGCGCTCACCGAGCTGCCGGACTCCGTACGGATCCGCACGCGCCTGCTCCTGCCGGGCACGGTGATGATCGCGCTGTCCGTCGGTCTGTTCCTGTTCCCTGATCTGCTGTTCGCGGTGACCGAGCGGGCCGCGGAGGACCTCCTGCACACGGTCCCCTACATCGAGGCGGTGCGCACACGATGATGAATCCGTTCCGGGCGATCGGCTACAGCCTGTGGATCGGCAAGGAGATCGTCACCGGCACTGTCGATGTCCTCACGGGGATCTTCAAGGCGGGGGAGTACGGTCGGCCGATGATCGTCGAGCTCCCGCTGCGCTGCGAGACGGACGTCGAGATCACCCTCATGGCCTCCTCGATCACCATCACTCCGGGCACGCTCGTCGTCGCCTCGGCTGCGGCGGACGAGCGGTCGCGTGCGACGCTCTTCGTCCATGCGCTGTTCGGGGAGTCCGAGGCGGACGTGCTCGAGGGCCTGTACGAGATGGAGGACCGGCTGCTGCACATGACGCGCGGACGGAAGCCCGAGCCGATCAGCAGCTGGACCGCCGTCCAGAGGCCGAGCGGTGACGCCGGCTCGCCGGGAGAATCCGGGACGACCGGTGAAGCCGGATCGACGGAGAGGAGTGCCCAGTGACCATCGTGCTGTGGATCTGCATCGGCCTGCTCGCGCTGGCGATCGTGGTGGGCCTCTGCCGGGTGCTCACCGCCAAGGACATGGGCTCGCGGGCGATCGTCGGCGACCTCGTGTACTTCTCCGCGATCGGCATCCTCACGTTCATCGCGATGCTCGTCGACCTCTCGATCGTGCTCGACGTGATCTTCCTGTCGTCGATGCTCGGCATCCTCGCCACCGTGGCCCTGTCCCGCATCCAGACGAGAGGCCACCGCTGATGATCCCGGACGTGCTCGCCATCACCCTCGTCGGGGTCTTCGGGATCACCGGCAGCCTCATCGTGCTGTTCTGCGCGATCGCGATGTTCCGCGCGAACGATGCGCTGTCGCGGATCAACGTGTTCTCACCGGCGACGGGACTGGCGATGCCGCTCATCCTGCTCGCCGCCTACATCTACACGCTGTGGCACGACGGTTTCAGCCTCACCCGCCTCTTCATGGCGGTCGCCGGCTTCCTCGCGCTCATCGTCGTGTCCTCGGTCGCGTCGAACGTGCTCTCGCGCTCGACCTTCGCCGGGGGTGCTCCGGTGTGGCGTCATACCTCGCCCAACCGCCTGTCCGAGGCGCCCGGGGAGGAGGACGCCGGCCTCACCGAGTACGAGTCGACCCTCGCCGACTTCGACATCGACGACTCCGAGCACTGAGGTCACCGAGGGCCGGCGACTCCGTGCGCTGACGATTCCGAGTGCTCAGCGTCGCCCCGGCACTCAGGGCTGGAGGCGGCGCGTGGTCCAGGCGGCCGTGGGTTCCGGGCGGGAGTACTCGAGCCGCCGGTGGAGGCGGTCGGGGCTGCCGTGCCAGAACTCGATCCGCTCGGGTACGAGGACGAAGGCATGCCAGTGCTCGGGACGGGGGATCGGCGCCGCGGACTCCTCGAGCTCCCGCGCGGCCGTGGAGAGCGCGGACTCCTCGGTGAGCTCGGCGCTCTGGTAGGAGTGCGAGGAGGTGGCGCGGGCGCCTCGGGGGCGGTCCTCCCAGATCGCGTCGGAGACGGCGTCGGGGAGCGCGCGCACCACTCCCTCGACGGTGATCTGCTGGAGCGTCTCGCGCCAGTAGAAGTTGAGCGCTGCGTGCGGGTTCGCCGTGAGGTGGGCGCCCTTGCGGCTGCGCGCGGTGAAGCTCAGCTCCGGCCCGTCGTCGCCGATCCCCTTGAGGAGCACCGTGCGCAGGGCGACCCGCCCATCTGCTGCAGCGGTGGCGAGGGCGGCGGCGTGCGGCTCGCGCACATCGCGGTCCTCTGCGTCGCCGATCCACTGTCGGAGCAGGGCGAGCGGGTCCGCGGGCGGGGAGTCGAACTCCGGCAGATGCAGCGTCGCATCGCCGCTGAGCGTGCGCGGTTCCTTCATGCTCGCAGTGTAGACGACCGACTGCCGGCGGTCAGCGGGTGCCGGTGGCGCAGCGTGCGGTGTTCACGCGGGGTCTGCCGGATGTTCGTGCTCAGCGCACCAGGCGGACCTCGGCAAGGTCCTCGAGGTCGTCCTCCACCCGGTGCGCGCCGTCCCGGGCGAACCCGTTGCGGGCGTAGAAGCGCCGGGCGCGGGGATTCTCCTCAGCGACCCACAGGGAAGCCGGCGCATCGCCGATCGCCGAGTCGAGCAGCGCCTGGCCTGCTCCGGTGCCGTGGTGAGCGGCGAGGACGTAGAGCGTGAACAGCTCCAGCGGGCGCACCGGCGGGGTGTCCCGGGACGGCCCGTGGATCGCGAAACCCACCGGGCGCCCGTCGACCCGGGCGACGCGGATCCGCTCTGCGGCATCAGGGTGGGAGAGCGAGGAGCGCCACATGTCCTCCCGCTTCCGCAGGGCCTCATCGCCGAAGAACCGGGCGGGCAGGAGAGAGCTGTAGGTCTCCCGCCAGGCCTGCACGTGGATCCGGGCGAGGTCCGCCCAGTCGGAGGGACGCGGCTGTGCCACGGTGAACGGGGTCGGATCCTCCATGGAGGCACCCTATCCGGGTGCGGAGCCGCGGTCAGCGACCGGGGTGCCGGTCGGCGAAGTCCTCGAGGAGCCGGGCCGTGGGTTCGGGCCGTTCGTAGTGGACGAGGTGCCCGACGCCGTCGAACACATGCGAGCGGGCATCGGGCAGCGCGTCGACGAAGGCGCGGGTGGGAGCGGGCGGTGCGATCGAATCGGCGCCCCCGGAGATCACGAGCACGGGCATGGTGAGGGCTGGGGCCGCCTCGGCGGCGGTGTGGGACACGGACATGTCGAACGCCTGGGCGAGGGAATCCCGGTCGCTGTACGTCGAGAAGTACCGGCGGTGCTGATCGTGGATGTAGCGGCGCAGACCGGGGTCCCGGGTGGTCGCCATGACCTCGCTCATCCCGCGCACGATGAGCGGGTGCCCGAGCACGGCATCGCCGGCCCGCTCCGGCAGCCGGGCGGAGAGCGCGTAGTAGACGCGGGCGAGGTGCGAGGCGAGGCGCGACGGCCCCTCGAGCGCGGGCGAGGTGATCGGGTTGATGAGTGCGAGCGCGTCGAGCGGATGGTTCTGCCGAGCGAGGCGGTCGGCGAGGTGGGCGACGAGGATCGAGCCGAAGGAGTGACCGACGACGAGCGGCCGGGTGCCGAACCGCTGTTCGACTACGCCGAGGAGCCCGTCGAGGAAGCCGACGTAGGAGCCGAGGGTGAGTCCGCCGGGCAGGGGAGCGGTCGCCCCGAAGCCGGGGAGGTCGGGGACGACGACCGGGCGGCGGCGGACGTGGTGGGCGATGATGTCCATGCCGTGGTGATCGCCGCGGAAGCCGTGGACGAGGAGCAGCGGGCGGGCCGGTGCGCCGGTCGGATCCGCCGGCGCGGCGGTGCGTGCCGGGTGCTCCCAGACCGCGGTCGGGTGGACCCCGCCGGGTACCGGCACGTCGAGGTCCGCGCGGGAGGAATCGATCCAGCTCATGGGGGCCAGCCTAGCGAGCGCGAGCAGCTGCTCGGTGGGTGCCGGGTCGTGTCCACCTGGCCGCGTGGCGGTCCTCGCCGGGGTCCCTGCGGCGACGGCCGCGCCGATTTTGCAAACGGTCCGGGACTGAGTACTATGGTTCGAGTCGCCCGGAGTTCCGGGAGACACCTTTCGGGGGTATGGCGCAGTTGGTAGCGCGTCTCCATGGCATGGAGAAGGTCAGGGGTTCGAATCCCCTTACCTCCACCCAAAGTGTCTTACGGGAACACGCGACATCGAAAAATGTGGTGTGTTCCCGTAAGGGTTCCTCTCCCTCGTCGCTGGGGGTCTTGCTCTCGCGGATGATGGTGGCGAACGGCTCGGCCAGGCGCGGACGTAGTTGCTCGTCATCGGTGATGTCGAGGCGGGTGTAGAACGCCTGGTTCGCCAGCCGCCGGTCGGCATCACCTGAACGAGCGTAGGCACGGTGCGCGTCGGTGAGCAGCCGCAGCGAGTCGTGCAGGAACGCGCGTCCGCCGGTGTGGTGCTCATCGTGCTCGGCAAGGCGCTGGTTCACGTCGGACAGGCCCGCCCGGATGCGGTCTTGATGCCGCTTCAAGGTCGGCAGGTCAATCGCGTCGGCGAAGTGCGCGGCCAGCAGCTTGTCGCTCTCCGACTCCAACTTGGCCCGGTTCGCCATGAGGTCGGCGATCTCCTGGTCGCGGCCCGCCATGCGCTTGTCGAACGCCGCGTCCACCCGCTTGGCGAGGTCGCGGTAGGTGTCGTCGCTGATCGTGATGGAGGCGTAGGAGTCCGCGACGAGACGTTCCGCGACCGCGACCGGAACCGCCCGCCTCGTGCAGCTCGTCTTCTTGGCGGCGCGGCCGGAGCAGACGAAGTAGGCGTAGGTGGTGCCGCGCGGGTTGGTGGCGAAGTCGAGGAGCATCCGCGACCCGCAGGTGCCGCAGTACAACAGGCCTTTGAGGTGATGGGCGTGCTGCACATGCCGGGTCTGCTTCGCGGTCCGCGCTTTCAGTAGCGACTGCACCTGATCGAACAGCGCCGCTTCCACGATGGGCTCGTGCGCACCGGGATACAGGGCGCCCTTGTACCGGATCAGCCCGGCGTAGTACGGGTTCGTCAGCAGCTTGTAGAGCGTGTTCTTCCCCAGCGGCTTGCTCGGGCGCTTCGGCGTCGGCACCGTGACCAAGCCGCGTGCGGTGAGGTCGCGCAGCAGCCCGGTCACCGAGGTCTCACCCTCGGCATAATGCTCGAACGCCCACCGGATCAGCGGCGCACGCTCGGGGTCGACCTCAACGGTTCTGATTTCGCGGCCGTTCTCATCCGTCTTGCGGACGTTGAGGTAGCCGATGGGGGCGCGCATCGGGGTGCCGCCCTGGGCGATCTTCTGCGATAGGCCCTTGGACACTTCGGTGGCGAGGTTGCGGCTGTAGAACTCCGCGATGGACGACATGATGCCGTGCACGAGCATCCCCGAGGGCGTCTGGTCGATCGACTCCGTAGCCGACACCAATGTCACGCCCGCAGACAGCAGTGCTTGGTGGATGGTCACGTCGTCGGCGCGGTTGCGGGCGAGCCGGTCGAGCTTGTGCACGATGCAGAACTGCACCCGAGACGCAGCGATGAACGCCAGCATCTCTTTCAGGCCGTCACGATCCGCCGAGCGTGCCGACTCGCCTGCGTCCACGAACTCGTGCACGATCCGCGCCCCGAGTTCGTCGGCCTTGCGCTGGTTGGCCTCACGCTGGGCGGGGATCGAGAACCCCTCGTCAGTGCCGCCACGCTCGGCCTGCTCGCGCGTGGAGACACGTAGATAGGACACGGCCAGCAGCACCGGCTTGTCGCCTGTCCAGCCGTCGGTGACGCCTGCCGGGGCGAGGGCGGGAGCGGTGATGGTGCTCATGCGGTGCTCCTTCGTTGGTGCGGTTGCTCTGCTTCTACTCTGCCTCGTTCGTCTGACACCGGCCCGAGTCCATCAGGTGCCGGGAGGTCGTAGGGGTCGGGTTCCCCGGCGCGGTGCGCGTCGTAGCGGGCCTGGGTGATGTTCAGCACCCACTCCACCAATTTGCGCATGTCTGGTTCCTCCCGTCGCTCCGCCCGCAGTCGCAACTGAGGCTGATCGTTGCCCTTGCCTGTTCCGAGCGCACCCCTGCTCTGCGCCGCGCGTCGCGGCGACTCATCACTCGTGCGTCGGGGCCGGTCGCTCATCTCTATCTCACGTCGTGGCAGATACGTGAGTTATAGAGTAGCACACACATGGCGTAGCGGCCATTGCATGAGGTCATGTAGGATTGGGAGCATGATCGAGGACTTGGAAAGTGTGCCGCTGCTGGTCGCGGCGGACTTGCCTGCGGGCTGGCAGATGCCCGACGCCTCGCCCATCGACCCCGAACGCGACAGCCCCGCGATCGACGCGGCACTCAGGTATGAGCAGTGGGTCGATCCCGCGCCGGGGCTGGATCGCAGGCTGAACTCCAGCCACAACAACACCGACTCCGGGCGCTGGTTCCTCATCCAGCACACCGAGTCGTCCACTCGTGTGCTGCTGCGCCTGCAACGCCAATACCTGCTGGACGAGGAACCCAAGGGCGAGGTGCGGATCACCGGGATCGTCTACCTGCCCGAGTGGGCAGGCGATCCCGTGGCGAGCCCGATGCTCCGCAACCTGCCCACGTCGCGGATCGAGGCGGCGATCAACCGCCGCCAGTTCGCCGTCACCGGAGCCAGCCACTTCACCGGCGGCACCATGACCATGCCCTCTGGCCGCACCCTCCACGCGGGCGACGTGATGAAGCCGCTGGGCAACCCGAAGCGCACCCCCGACTTCTACGAGGTCGTCGCCCTCCAACACACCCGCCTCGTAGACGACGGCGAACCCAACCCGACCGCGCGCATGGCCGAGCTCAGCCGCGTGCCCCTCTCGACCGCCCAAGGCTGGGTCGCCCGCGCCCGCCGCAAAGGACTGCTCCCACCCGGACGCCGAGGCCGCGCCGGATAAGGCCCGCATGACGAGCTGGGCGGTTGACGACGCGGGCGTGGTGCGCCTGCCGGACGGTCGTCTGATCCGTGGCACAGGTGCGCGTCGGCCTCGCGGTCAGGCCCCGGCCCCTGAGTTCGCCGTCTACCTCCTGGGCCGCGACCCTCGCGTGGCCGACTGGCCCTACCGCTGGGTCAGGTGGCCCGACTTCCGCCTGCCTGCCTTCACCGAGGACGCCGTAGACGCGCTCAGGGAAGCTCACACGCGGGCCGCGTCCGAGCGAGTCGAGATTGCCTGCGGCGGCGGGGTCGGCAGAACCGGAACCGCCCTCGCGGTGCTCGCCGTGATGAGCGGCGTTCCAGCCGACACCGCCGTGGAGTGGGTGCGAACGAACTACCACCCCCGAGCCGTCGAGACACGCCGCCAACGCGCCTGGATCGCCACCGTCGCATCCTCCCTCTCCTGACACCAAGCCCCCGCCCCTCGCCGCACTCGCGAGCGCACCCGCTCGCCACACCCCCCAGCGCTCCCAACCGCTCGCCACACCCCCCCGGTTCTCGCCCTTATCTCAGTGAATGAACGTATCCTAAGTGCCGTAGTTGCTGATACGCTAGTTGTATCGGATGGACGGTTGGAGGCGGTCGAGATGCGTGGCGGCGTGATCCCGTTCCGGGGCACCGGGGCCGATGCGCTGCGCTATGTCGAGGCCGACCGCTCCCGCGCTGACGACTACTACCTGGGCGCGGAAGCGACCGTCGCGCAGTTCACGGCGCTCGACGGCTCGGGTGCGGTGACCGCTGAGCTTGCCCTTGACCCGGTGGCGTATGCGGGGTGGGTGGACTGGACGAACCCGCTCACGGGCGAGTCGATGGGCAGGCCGCGCCGGGCGGGGTCGGATCGGCAGGGCTCGCCGCGGTTCATGGAGATGGTCATCAACACACCCAAGTCGCTGTCGATCGCGGCAGCCTTGCACCCGGAGGTCTCCGACGCTCTCAATGCCGCCCAGCAGGACGCCCTGGCGGAGATTCGGCGGTGGCTCGCCGGGCACTCGGTGACTCGTGTGGGGTCGTTGGGTGCGCAGGAGGTCGTGCCCATCGAGCAGATGCAGGTCGTCGGAATCACGCACAGGACGAGCCGGGCGGGTGACCCGCACCGGCATATTCATATGCAGATCGGCACCCGCGTGTTCGCGGCCGGGAAGTGGCGGGGCCTGTTCACCGCCGCCCTGTTCCGGCAGCAAGGCGCAATCCGCGCCCTCGGCACGGCCGTGATCGCCGCCAGCCCCGAGCTGGCCGCCGTGCTCGACCGGCACGGCCTGACCCTCGACCCCGCAACCGGCGAGGTCACGGAGTTGCAGCCCTACAACGCCGTGATGAGCAAGCGGGGCGGGCAGGTGCGCCGCAACCTCGAACGCCTCGAAGCCGCCTGGGATGCCGCGCACCCCGGCGAGAGCATGGGGCCAGTCGTCGCCACCAGACTGCGAGCCGAGGCGTGGGCGCATGAACGGCCCGCGAAGAAGCCGACCACACTGGCCGAGGAAGCCGGATGGGTGACGGAGCTGCGCGAGGCCGGATACGACCCCGCCACCCTGCGACGCGCGGCGCAGCGCGCATCGGTGACGCTGGACGACCTGAGCGTGCAGGAGGTTGCCTCTCGCGCACTGGATCGTTGCGCGGCGGGGGCGTCGGCGTGGACGGCGCACACGGTGGCCGAGCACGCAACCCGGATCATGACCGAGTACGGCGTGCGCGCCGCTCCCGGCGAGGTACGCGACTTCATCATGGTGGCATCGCGGTTGGCGTTGGAGGACTGCTTCACGATCCTCCCGCCCGACGCACCACGGCCTGAGCATGTGGCGCATCTGACGAGCGTGCGGGTCATGCAGACCGAGACGGAGCTACGCGATCTGATCGCAGAGCAGGTGCCCGCCGATGAGTCGGCGGTGCCGGACGTGCGCCAGTTGGCGCAGGCCGCCGGCCTCGACACGGGCCAGGCGGAGGCCGCCGCAGCGGTCGCCTCGACCGATCCGCTCGTGATCGTGGAAGGCGCGGCAGGGTCGGGCAAGACGACCATGCTCGCCACCGCGATCACCGCCGCAGAGCAGAAGGGCCGACCGACACGAGTGGTGGCGCCGACGAAGAAGGCGGCCGCCGTCGCACACCAGGCCCTCGGCGTCTCGGCTGATTCGGTGGCCGCGCTCGTCCACGCTCACGGCTACAGGTGGAACTCTGACGGGGTATGGACGCGCCTCGCGCTCGGCGACCTTGACCCTGAGACGGGCCGTACCTATACCGGCCCGCCCGAGACGGCACGACTCCAGGTTGGGGAGCGGATCGTGGTGGACGAGGCCGGGATGCTCGACCAAGACAGCGCCCTCGCCCTGTTCACCGTCGCCACAGAGACGGGCGCGACGCTCGCGCTCGTGGGTGACCGGGCGCAACTGCCCGCCGTCGGACGCGGCGGGGTGCTGGACATGGCCGCGCAGATTCGGGGCCGCACCATCGACATGGCCGAGGTACACAGGTTCACCGACCCCGCCTACGCCGACCTCACCGTGCGGTTGCGTGACCGCGACGACCCCGGCGCGATCTTCGACCAACTCCACACGCTCGGCTTGATCCGCCTGCACGCCGACACCCAGCAGTTGCACGAGCGCATCGCCCAGCATCGCAACGACGGGGAGGCGGTGACGGTTGCCACCAACGATGAGGCGACCCGGCTGAACGCGCGTATCCGCGATGAGCGCGTGCGCGCCGGGGCCGTGGACGATCAGGCGACCGTGACAGGCAGCGACGGTCTCCCCATCGGGTGCGGTGACCTGATCCAGACCCGTAAGAACGACACCGGCCTGGGGGTGGCGAACCGGCAACTGTGGGTCGTGCAGCACGTCGCCAACGACGGGGCGCTGTGGGCGGTCGAAGCGGGCAGAGACAGGAAGCGCGAGCACACCGTGCGGCTGCCCGCCGCCTATGTCACCGAGCACGCGCACCTGGCTTACGCCTCCACCGCCTACGGCGTGCAAGGCATCACCGCACCGGCATCGCACACGATCCTCTCCGACGCCATGAGCGGCGCAGCGGTCTACGTCGGCATGACCAGAGGCACCGACGAGAACCAGTTGCATATCGTTGCCGAGAACACCGCTGATGCCCGGCGGCAGTTCATCGACGCTGCGGAGCGCGACCGCGCCGACCGAGGACTCACCGACGCCACCCAGCAAGCGGCGGACGCGGTGCGGGGTCTGGTCGACGACGGCCCCGTGAAGATCGTGAACACCGAGGTAGCCGCGCTCACCCAGCAGGCCGAGCACGCCGAACAGCGGGCGGCCCTCTGGCAGCAGGCAGCCGACGCACTGACCGAGCTTCATGCGCGGCAGCGCGACGCACGCGACCAAGCAGCGCAGATCGCAGACAGCGCAGCCCGCCAGCTCGAGCGGGTGCGCGCGGAGGTCGCCGTCCCGCTCACCGAGCAGGCATCGGCGGCGCTGGGCGAATGGCAGGACGCGGACACCGCACAGCAGACCGCACGCGATCGTCTGCGTACGGTCGGCAGGTTCGGCAAGCGCCGCGCCACCACCGAGCACAACACCGCCCAGGCCCTCGCCCACGACGCCGCGCAGCGGTTGACGAGAGACTGGGGCGAGCCGCCCCACTGGAACGAGAACAGCGCATCATGGGTCGAGCGCGTCACCCGGCCCCGGATCGACACCGACCCCGGCGTGATCGAAGCGACCGAGCAGCAGGAACCCGCAGCAAGAGCGGTGCGCAAGACGCTGGAACCCGACCCGTGGCCACGCCTACGCATCTACGCCCGCATCTTCGGGGCCGAGGCGGTGGCAAAGCACCGTGCTGTCTACCTCGACGCCCGCCCCCACGCCAACGCCGAGAACCAGTCCCGCAGCGCCAAGCGCGCCCGCGCCGAAATAGAAGCACTACGCGCACTCACCCCCGCCGAGGCGGTCGAGCGGATCGAGCAGACCCGCGCCACGGAGCAGGCGCAGCGCGAGGCCGCCGAACGTGCTCTGAACGAGCGCCAACGACAGCTCGATCCCTCCCGCTCGCACGCGCACGACAGCGGCCCTCTGCACCGCGGGCCCCCATTAGATTGGTGACCGGGCAGCTTGCCGCGAGGCGCGTGCCAACTGCGTAGGGGACTCAGCAGTGCGGGCACGGAGGATCCGGCGAAGGTGCTGTCCGGCTTCGCCAGCATACAACGGCTCTCCTCAGAGTAAGATGGCTGTAACCCGGTCATATCCGGTTTATTCCGCCCGGAGGTCTGTGTGCCTGAACCTTGGCTGTCTGCTGACGACATCGCCACCCATCTCGGCGTGACCAAAGACACCGTGTACGCCTGGATCGCTGAGAAGGGCATGCCTGCCCACAAGATCGGTCGTCTCTGGAAGTTCCAGGTCAGCGAGATCGATGACTGGGTACGGCTAGGCGGTGCTTCAGGCGGTGACCACGAGCCTCCTACTGCACCCCAGACCGATGTCGGTGGTCACCCATACGCTCACGACAACGAAGACCGGGAGGGCCGAGGATGACGCTGAGTGACGCCCAGCGCTTGGTGAAGTCCAAGCAGCGTGTCGCTGACCACGGTGAAGTGTTCACGCCCGGCTGGATGGTCGAAGGCATGCTGGACCTCGTCAAACATGAGTCCGAACGGATCGACTCTCGCGTCCTCGAACCCGCCTGCGGCTCCGGGAACTTCCTCGTCCCCGTCCTGGCCCGCAAGCTCGTCACGGTCCAGCTCCGCCACGGCAGGAGCGAGTTCGAGAAGCGCCACTACGCCCTGTTTGCACTCATGTGCACCTACGGCATCGAACTCCTCGAAGACAACGCCGAAGAGTGTCGTGACAACCTGGCCGAAGTCTTCAACACCTTCTTGGGCATCGACGAGCACGACGAGTGGGCCCACGCGGCCCGCGCAGTCCTCGCGGTGAACATCGTGCAAGGCGATGCGTTGACCATGACCGTTCCCAGCGGGAAGCCGATCACCTTCCCCGAGTGGGGATACCTGGGCAAGGGCAAGTACCAGCGACGTGACTTCCGCTACGACGACCTCACCCAGCGTGCCTCCTACGAAGGAACGCTGTTCGGCGAACTCGATGACGACGACCTCTTCGTGCCAGCCCATACCTACCCGGCGATGACCGCACGCCAGATCGCCGAGGCCGCCGCGTGACTCTTGCACCATTCACCCTCCGAGGACACAACCCAGATGTCCTGACCTGCATCGCGAACCTCTCCAACGACGAGGTCTTCACCCCGCCGGAGTTCGCGAACCAGATGCTCGACACGCTCGCGGCCGCTTGGGCAGACGCCAACGACGGCGCGGACATCTGGGCCGACCCGAACGTCACGTTCCTCGACCCGTTCACCAAGTCCGGCGTCTTCCTCCGCGAGATTGTCCGCCGGCTCACGGACGGCCTGATCCTTGAGATTCCTGACTTGGCGGACCGCGTCGATCACATCCTCACCCGGCAGGTCTTCGGCATAGGGATAACGCAGCTCACCGCGCTGCTGGCACGCCGGAGCGTGTACTGCTCGAAGTTCGCCAACGGCCCTTACTCCATTGCCAAGTCCTTCACCACCGAAGATGGCAACATCTGGTTCGAGCGCACCGAACACACTTGGGGCGGCGGTAAACGCGAATTCCGGACCGACCCGCTCACCAGCCAAGAGATCACTGTCTACACCAATCGCAAGTGTGTCGACTGCGGTGCCAGCGAAGACAGTTATGCACGCGGCGACGACCTGGAGACCCACGCCTACGCCTTCATCCACACCGACGACATCAAAGCTCGCATTGCGGAGCTGTTCGGAGACAACATGCAGTTCGACGTCATCATCGGTAACCCGCCTTACCAGTTGGGAGATGGAGGTGGCGGTGGAGGCGCGTCCGCCACACCCATCTACAACCTATTCGTCGAGAAGGCGCTCGCGCTCGACCCTCGTTACGCCGTAATGATTACGCCGTCTCGCTGGTTCTCGGGAGGCAAAGGCCTATATGAGTTCCGCGACCGGATGCTCGCTGATCACAGATTTGCGAGTTTGATCGACTACCCGCAGCTGTACGACGTCTTTCCCGGTGTGAAGATTCGGGGCGGCGTGTCCTACTGGCTATGGAGCCGCGACTACGAGGGTCCCTGCGAAGTCACCACGAAGATCGGAGACGAGGTCGTCGGCGAACCCGCCTTTCGGATGCTTGACGCCTACGACGTGCTTGTGCGTCGCAACGAAGGCGTGCGGATTCTGGACAAGGTGATGGCACACAGGGTCGACGGTAAGCCGGAACCTCTGTTGGGCGAGGTGGTGTCCGCGAGGAAGCCGTTCGGGCTGACGAACCAGAGAGGCAAGGCGACTCCGGCTGGACTAAGCGATCCCGTCCTGGTCTATGGGAACCAGACACAGTCGTACATGGAGCGATCCGCGATCACAAGCAACGTCGGATGGATAGACAAGTGGAAGGTTCTACTGGTTAAGGCGCACGGAACGAGCGGACGCGACGACGTTACGATTCTGGGTGAGCCGGTCGTGGCAGGCCCGGGAACTGCTTGCACTGAGACCTACCTGGTGATCAGCGTCCTGGACTCTGAGGCAGAAGCACGGAATCTCGCCGGTTACATGCGGACGCGATTCGTCCGCTTTCTCGTCTCGTTGCGCAAGATCACTCAAAACATCACTCGCGACTCGTACCTGTTTGTCCCCAGGCTTCCCTTGGATCGAGCCTGGACCGACAGCGCTCTCTACGAGCGGTATGGGATCGACGATGAGCAGGTTTCGTTCATAGAGTCGTTGATTGCGGAGCGTCCCAGTAACGAAGTTTCCAGCTCCGGCGAGGACAGTGATGAGTAGGGACATTGACGCTCTCCTCCCTGAGAAACCCAAGGCGCGGCTGCGCATCTATGCCTGGTCCCCGAATGATCCGCCGGCTGGGTATGCGGGGTTGCTCAAGGTTGGGCAGACGACGAAGCCGGATGTGAACGCGCGCATCCGTGAGTCGCAGGGGCAGATGCAGCAGGCGTACACGCTGCATGTCGATGAGCTTGCTGAGCGTGACGATGGGTCGGTGTTCCGTGATTCCGATGTGCGGCAGCGGCTGATCGACAAGGGTTTCGAGAACCCGATCTTCGGCTCTGCCCGTGAGTGGATGCGGTGCTCGCCAGATGACGTGCGCACAGCGATCACCGAGTTGCGGACGGGCGTGAAGCTCAGTGGGACCCATCACGAGACGTTCCCGATGCGTCCGGAGCAGGTCGCCGCCGTGACGAAGGCCGAGGGATACTTCGAGTCGATCTGGGCGGAGGACGCCCACGCTGTGCCGCGATTCCTGTGGAACGCGAAGATGCGGTTCGGGAAGACTTTCGCGTCCTACCAGCTTGCGAAACGGCTCGGCGCCAAGCGTGTGCTCGTGGTGACGTTCAAGCCCGCGGTCGAGGACGCTTGGCAGACTGATCTGGAGTCTCACGCCGACTTCGACGGCTGGCAGTACCTCTCCTCGGCCACGGGAGGCAATCCCGACCAGGCCGACAAGGCGCGGCCGCTGGTGTACTTCGGCTCGTTCCAGGACCTGCTCGGCCGCGACCGGAAGACCGGGCTCATCAAGGCGAAGAACGAGTGGGTCCACACGACCAACTGGGACCTGGTGATCTTCGACGAGTATCACTTCGGCGCCTGGCGCGAGTCCGCCAAGGAACTGTTCGAGGGCGAGGACGAGAAGGTCAAGGCCAAGGAGATCGCCACCGAGTACAACGATGGCCTCGTGGCCTTCGACGAGGAGCTCGACGAGCTCGGCAACGACGAGGACGACTTCCTGCCGATCACTACGCGCGCGTACCTGTACCTGTCGGGCACCCCGTTCAAGGCACTCGCGACCGGGGAGTTCATCGAGGAGCAAATCTTCAACTGGACCTACACCGACGAGCAGCGCGCTAAGGCCGCCTACGCCGCAGCGCACCCGGACGCCTGGAACCCCTACGGTGCGCTGCCGGAGATGCGCCTGTTCACCTATCAGATGCCCGACGAGCTCATCGCCGTCGCCAACGCTGGCGAGTTCGACGAGTTCGACCTCAACGCGTTCTTCGAGGCCACCGGCCGGGGCAATGACGCGGAGTTCGTCCACAAGACGGACGTGCAGAAATGGCTGGACATCCTTCGCGGCGCTCACCTGCCAACCCAGGTCGACGCGATGCGGATGGGCACCCGTCCGCCGTTCCCGTACTCCGACGTGCGGCTCCTGCCGTACCTCCAGCACTCGTTCTGGTTCCTGCCCAACGTCGCAGCCTGCGACGCGATGGCCAACTTGCTGGCCGAGAAGCACAACGTGTTCTGGCACGACTACAAGGTTCTCGTCGTCGCCGGCCCGAGCGCCGGGATCGGGCTGGATGCGCTCCCGCCGGTGAGGACGGCCATCGGCGACGGTCACGACACCAAGACGATCACGCTGTCGTGCGGCAAGCTCACCACCGGAGTGACCGTCAAGCAGTGGTCCTCGATCTTGATGCTGCGCAACCTGAACTCGCCGGAGACGTACTTCCAGGCCGCGTTCCGTGTCCAGTCTCCGTGGTCGATCAAGAATCCCGACGGCAACGACCCGAACGCCGAGGCTGTCCTCAAGCCGGTCTGCTTCGTCTTCGACTTCGCACCCACCCGGGCGCTACGCCAGATCGCCGACTACGGCGCGGGACTCTCGCCGGAGACCCCGAACCCGGAGCAGGCTGTCGAGGAGCTGGTGAAGTTCTTGCCGGTCCTGGCGTACGACGGGTCGAACATGACCCAGGTCGATGCCGGCGGCATCCTCGACATCGCGATGTCGGGCACCTCGGCGACGCTCCTGGCGCGTAAGTGGGAGTCCGCGATCCTCGTCAACGTCGACAACGACACGCTTCGCAAGATCATGAGTGATCCAGCAGCGCTCGATGCGGTGATGAACATCGAGGGCTTCCGCGCGCTCGGCAACGACATCTTCGAGACCGTCGTAAACAAGAGCGAGGCCGTGAAGAAGGCCAAGAAGGAGAAGGGCGAGGACGCTGCCCCAGCCGAGAAGAAGGAACTGACCGACGAGGAGAAGGAGTACAAGTCCAAGCGGAAGCAGATTCAGGACAAGCTGGTCAAGTTCGCCACCCGCATCCCGGCGTTCATGTACCTGACCGACTTCCGCGAGAACACGCTCCAAGACGTCATTACCAAGCTCGAACCTGGACTGTTCCGCACCGTCACGGGCCTGACCGTCGAGGACTTCCACCTCCTGGTGAAGCTCGGCGTCTTCAACGCCACCCACATGAACCAGGCGGTGTTCGCGTTCCGCCGCTACGAAGACTCATCCCTGTCCTACACCGGCATCGAGTCCCATAAGGGGCTGCGCCGCTACGGCCTCTACGACACGGTGGTCGCTTGGGAAGGGGCGGATACCGATGTCTGATGCATCTTCGAGCGAGATTCTTCTCTATCAGCGCGACGATGGGCGGACGGCGATTGAGGTACGTCTCGACGGTGAGACCGTATGGGTGACGCAGGCGCAGCTTGTGGAGTTATTTCAGTCCTCAAAAGCCAACATCAGCGAGCACATCAGCAACATCTTCGATGAAGGCGAGGTCGACCCATCGGCAACTGTTCGGGAATTCCGAACAGTTCGACAGGAGGGCTCGCGTCAGGTCACTCGCACCCTGACCTACTACAACCTCGACGTGATTCTCTCGGTCGGCTACCGGGTCAGAAGCAAGGTCGCTACACAGTTCCGCATCTGGGCAACGGAGCGTCTTCGCGAGTACCTCGTCAAGGGCTTCACGATGGACGACGCCAAGCTCAAGAGCCTCGGCGGCGGCAATTACTGGCGCGAACTGCTGGACCGCATCCGTGACATTCGGTCCAGCGAGAAGGTCCTCTACCGGCAGATTCTCGATCTCTACGCCACCAGCGTCGACTACGACCCCCGTGCCGAGGAGACCATCGAGTTCTTCAAGATCGTGCAGAACAAGCTCCACTTCGCCGCCCACGGCCGAACCGCAGCGGAGGTCATCGCTTCTCGTGCCGACGCCACCCAGCCAAACATGGGACTCACTTCGTTCGCTGGCCAGCGACCAATCAAGGCCGAGGTCACTATTGCCAAGAACTACCTCAGCGAGAACGAACTCAAGAAACTGAACACGCTCGTGTCGGCCTACTTCGACGCAGCCGAGTTCCGGGCACAGAACCACGAGCCCACCTACATGCGCGACTGGCTCGCCCACCTCGACCGGCTCATCACCGCGATGGAAGCACCCACCTTGCAAGGTGCCGGCTCCGTTAGCCACAAGCAAGCGGTCGCCAAGGCCGAGGGCGAGTACGAGAAGTACCGCGCCCAACTCGACGCCGCACCATCTGATGTCGAGGCCGCCTACCTTGAGTCCGTGAAACGTACCCAACGTGAGATCGAGGGCAAGCAGCCATGAGACTTACCAAGGCAGAGTTCTGGGGCTTCGGTCGTCTTGCGCAGGCGCAGATCAACCTCGACCACAAGGTCGTGGCCATCGTCGGACCGAACGAAGCGGGCAAGACCACCCTGCTACGCGCGCTGGCCTACGTCGACAATGGGGAGTCCCTCACAGTCGCTCAACGTTCCCGTGGGCTCGGCAGAGACATCTCCGACAGCGATGTCGTAGTACGCGTGCAGTACCTACTGAACAAGGAAGACCAGGAAGCGGTGGCGGAGTTCGATCTGTACAAGAAGCCGACCGAATTCTGGCTGTCGAGGACCGCAGGATCGGGGGACGCTGGTCGCGAGGTTCTCCCTGCGCCACACAAGAACCTCGCCGCTCTTACCTTGACCCTGGACGCGCTGAAAGCATCGCTCACTGACACGGGTCTCGAAGCACTCAAGCCTCCCGAACTTGACGAGGACGAGGAAGCAGAAGAGCCGGATGAGCGACACACGTCGTTTGCCGCGCGCCTGAAGGAGGCAGTGGACGCCGTCGTCACGACCGAGGATTCCACGGTCGAGCAGGTCGCGACCGCACTCGACCCAGCGACTTGGATCGCCGAGTTTGACGAGCATGGCCTTAGCGGCGAAATTCGTGCCGCTCTTGAGCAGGTGCAAGCGTGGATCGAGAAACCCGACCCGACGGAAGAGGTCGCCAAGGTGCTCTACGACCGATCACCGGACATCTTGCTCTTTTCCGATGAGGACCGCGTCCTTGCCTCCAGCTACGAGATGACCGAGGAGAGCGTCAACAACCCGCCTGCCGCCCTGCGCAACATCTCCACAATGGCCGAGCTGCCCCTGGGCGAGTTGTGGAAAACGATCAACAACGGCGACGAGGGCGCACGCGAGACCCTCATCGAGCAGGCCAACCAGACGCTCCAGACCAAGTTCAATCAGGTCTGGAACCAGTCGAACATCTCGGCGCACCTGAAGATCAACGGTGCAAGCCTGGAAATCCGCATCAAGCAGGACGGGCGCACGATCACGCAGTTCCACGAGCGCAGCGCGGGCGTGCAGATGTTTGTTGCCCTGGTTGCATTTCTGACGGTGAAGGGGCAGACGGTGCCGCCGATCCTCCTGATTGACGAAGCCGAGACGCATCTTCACATCGATGCCCAGGCCGACCTGGTCAACGAGTTCATGACCCAGACCCGTGCCGCGAAGGTTATCTACACCACTCATTCGCCTGCCTGCCTGCCACCCGACCTCGGCACTAACATCCGCGCCGTTATACCGGACCCGGCGAACGGCCAGCGCAGCCTGATCGAAGGAAGTTTCTGGCGCAACAGTGTGGGCTTCTCGCCCCTCATGCTGGCGATGGGAGCCAGCGCTGCCGCGTTCTCTGCGGCCCGCAAAGTAGTGCTTGCCGAGGGTGCTACCGAGATGCTGATGCTGCCGTCGCTAATCAAGAAGGCGGTGGAGGTCGACGACCTCGATTACCAGGTGACCGGCGGGCTGTCTGAAGCACCGGTCGAGATGTATCCCGAACTCGACCTGGAGGGTGCCCGGGTTGCTTTCCTCGTCGACGGCGACGGGGGAGGCCGGGAGCTTCGCGACAAGCTGGTCGCTGCCGGTGTGCCAGAAGACAGGATCGCCACGCTCGGGACCTTGACCCTCGAACACCTCCTCGATCCTGACTCCTACAAGCAGGTCGTTATCACCTTCATCGCTGAGTCTGGTGTGGAAGGTCTCACCGTTGTTGACGTACCAGACCTGCCGACTGACGGCACCGCTCTCTGGCCGAAGGTTGTTGCGGACTGGGCCAAGGACAAGGGCTACTCGTTGCCAGGCAAGCGTGTTATCGCGAGTCGCCTCGTCGAGGAAGGACTGGCTATCCCGAGCCCCGCGGGAACTGAAGTCCTCAAGGCGGTGCACGCCGCATTGACAAGAGTGCTTGACGGAGCCGAGGCATGACGGTCTTGCGATTCGAGTGCATCCCCGTTGTCGTGTCGTGCTGGAGGAGATCATGAAGGACGAACTCATGCGAGCGGTCGCGCTGCAGGACAGAGGAGGTCACTTCTACCGGGCCGACTTTCAGGTCCACACGCCGAGAGATACTCAATGGGATGGGGCAAGGCCGGCGTTCGCTGACAGGGAGACGTGGGCAAGCTCGTTCGTAGCCGCTGCGCGCGAAAAGGGCCTCGAAGCGGTCGCGATCTCGGACCACCACGACTTCACCTTCTTCCCCTACATCAAGCGCGCCGCAGCGGCAGAAGTATTCCCGGACGGTACGAAGGTTCCGGAGGCGCGGCAACTCGTCGTCTTCCCGGCGCTGGAGCTGACCTTCAGTGTGCCGTGCCAGGCGATCATGATCTTGGACGCGGACTTCCCCGAGGATCGACTGAATGACGTGCTGAAGGCGCTGCACTTCGATCCGGTGGACTCGAACCTCGATGCGCTCCCACAGACCACCGTCCTTCAGGACTCGGGGGATATCAACGAGATCCACGCGAAGCTGGACAAGAACGATTGGCTTCGCGGTCGATACATTATCCTTCCGAACGTCACTCCGTCAGGGCATAAGACCTTACTCCGCACTTCGTTCCAGGCGAAGTACCGGGACATGGTGGCGGTCGGCGGCTACCTCGATGGATCGATCGCAAGTCTCGACAAGGCGAAGCACGTCGGAGAGAAGCGCATCCTGGAAGGTGGCGATGCAACTTGGGGGTCGAAGCGGCTGGCGCTGTTCCAGACGTCCGACGCCCGCAAGGGCGACTTTTCGACGCTCGGAGAGCACACCACCTGGGTCAAGTGGGCGACACCTACTGCTGAGGCCCTCCGTCAAGCATGTCTCGCGCAGGAGTCTCGACTCGCCCAAACCGAGCCCTCGTTGCCCAACGTGTGGATCTCCAGAATCGTGGTGTCTAACAGCAAGTTTATGGGGCGGGTTGACGTCGCGCTCAACCCGCAATACTCAGCACTGATCGGGGGGCGTGGCACCGGGAAGTCCACGATCCTTGACTACCTGCGATGGGCACTGTGCGACCAACCGGCGAAGTCGACAGAGGACGACGAGGTTGCTGATCCACGTGTGCGGCAGCGGCGGCTGATTGATGCGACACTCAAGCCGCAGGAAGCGCACGTTGAGGTTCATTGCGTGATCAACGGCATCACGCACGTGGTGCGCAGGTACGCCGTCGATGGGACAGTCCAGCTCAAGGTGGCCGACGGGGAGTTCGAGAAGGTCCGCGAGACTGTGATTCAGAGTCTCCTGCCCATCCAGGCGTATAGCCAGAAGCAGCTCAGCAGCGTCGCGATACGCGTTGATGAGCTGCTCCGATTCGTGACTGCCCCTATCCAGCGTGACCTGGAGGAGATCGACCGGAAGCAGCAGGAGATTGCTGGGCGGCTGCGAGAGAACTACGGGACTCTCCAACGACACCGGGACCTGACAACCGAGGTCGAAAGATCCGAACTGCGCGTCCGCTCGCTCGCAGAGCAGGCACAGGCGCTCCGTGATGGGTTGTCCGGACTTTCCGAGGAGGACCGCAAGGTACTCGATGGAAAGGCCGCTCACGACCGAGTTCGTGAAGCCCAATCGGCCTGGGAGCAATACCTCGGAGCAACACGGGCCGAACTGGCTGAGGCGGTCGCGGGGATCGACGAGTCGCTGGAGGACTTCGCCAAGCCAGATGGTGTCCCGTCCGACCTCAACACCGAGGTGGACGCATTCCTCGGTAGCTCGGAGACGGCGCTCTCCGCGTTGCGCTCCTCGATTGCTGAAGCGGTCGAGAACTTCGGACGCACTCTTGCTGAGGGCGGTACGGTCGCATCATCACTCAATGCGTTGGTCTCGAAACTTGAGGCATACGACAAGACCTACGCTGCAGTGAAGACACGATCGTCCGCGCACGAAGCAAAGCTAGAAGAGCTGGCCCGGCTGGAAGCGCAGCAGAAGTCCGCAGGAGAACTCGCGCAGAAGCAGCGCAAGGAGCGCGATGGGCTCGGGAAGCCTGACGGCCGGCACAGCGAGCTTCGGAAGGACCTCACCGGAGCGCGAAAGGAGAGGACCGCAGCGCTGGGAGCGCAGTGCGCTGGCCTATCGGCGTCGTCCGAAGGCATGATTCGCGCGACGCTCTCAGCGAGCAGGGGCTTCGATGCCGCGCAGGCGAAGTTCAAGGCACTCATCACCGGCTCCAACGTGCGGAGTAACAGGATTGAAGGCTTCTTCGAGGAACTGGCGAAGGAGACCGATCCGGCGGCGACCTGGGAGCTGGTCCTGAATGAACTTGAGTCGTTGATGTTGCTTGAGACGGACGCGGACGTGAAGTCAGAGCAAACGCCGACCCTTTCGCGCCTGGGTCTTCCGGTTGCCGACCAGAAGAAGCTGGCACCCAAACTCACCCCGGACGGCTGGCTCGACCTGTCCCTGACTGGCCTCGACGACTTCCCCGAGTTTGAATACAAGGCGAAAGAGGACGAGTACATCCCATTCGACTCGGCCTCCGCAGGACAGCAAGCCTCGGCCCTCCTAGCGACGTTGCTTTCCCAGGGTGGGACGCCCTTGATCATCGATCAGCCGGAGGATGACCTCGATAGCGACACGGTGCAGGAGATCGTGACGAAGATCTGGACATCGAAGAGCGGCAGGCAACTGATCTTCTCAAGCCACAATGCGAACCTCGTCGTCAACGGCGACGCTGATCTGGTTCTGGTCTGTGCATATCTGAATGCCGGTGATCAATCCGCAGGTCACATCAAGGAGCAGGGCGCGATCGATGTCGCTGCGGTGCGAGATCAGATCACTTCTGTGATGGAGGGTGGCGAAAAGGCCTTCCGCCTCCGCAAGGAGAAGTACGGCTTCTGATCTTTTAGTCGAGCCGCCTCTTGCGAAGCAAGGTCGTGACGATGCGTGCGGGACAGGTGTTGAGGTTGATCAGGCGAGTCGCGTCTTCGCCCACACCGTGCCCCGGTGAACTCCGAACTGGCGCGCCAGCGTGTTCACGCCGACGCCGTGCGCGCGGGCTGTTCGCATAGCGTCCACTTCCTCGTCCGTGAGGCGTGTTCGAGATCGTTTCTTTGGTTCTGACGACGCACCGATCAGCGGGTCATCGGCCCCGCCCTCGGGGTCGGCGTCCCCGCAAGGTCCTTGATTCCATGCGGAAACAAGCCTCTCAACCCGAGGTCGCCTGTTCCCGCAACGCTCCATTGCTTCCACCAGATTGGATGTATTAGAACACCTGACATCGGTTGATGTGGGTGCGAGGGCGGCGAACGGCTCGTTGAGCTGGATCGCCGCTTTTTCGTCTTCGGTGATGAGGATGCGCTGGTAGAAGGCCTGATTGGCGAGCCGTTTGCCCAAGTCGTCGGTGCGCTCATACATGGTGGCGCAGTCGGCGAGGAGTCGTAGGGCGGTGGCGAGGTGTTGGCGGGGTCCTTCGTGGTCGTGCCGCTCGGCTTCCAGCCGTTTGGTGACGTCAGCCAGTGCGATGCGGATTCGGTCTTGGTGGCGTTTCAGGGTGGGGAGGTCGATGGCGTCGGCGAAGTGGGCTTCGAGGAGCTTGTCTGCTTCGGCTTCCAGCCGCTGCTTGGTGGTGGCGAGGTCGTCGATGGCCTGGGACCGCTCAGCCAGACGCTCATCGAACGCCGCTTCGACCCGCTGTGCGAGCTGCGCGTAGCTGCGCGTAGGTGTGCTCGGTGATGGCGATCTGTTGGTAGCAGTCGGCGACGAGTTGCTCAGCAACGCCAACGGGCACGGCCTTCCTGGTACAGGAGGTGCGTTTCGTGGCTCGTCCGGTGCAGATGTAGTAGGCGTAGCGGATGCCTTGTTTGTTGCGGGCGTAGTCGAGCTGCAACCGCGACATGCAGGTGCCGCAGTACAGGGTGCCCTTGAGGTAGTGATCGTGCTTGCGGCGGCGTTCCCCAGCGGTGGCGCGGGTGTCCAGGAGGATCTGGACCCGCTGCCAGGTCTGCGGGTCGACGATGGGTTCGTGGGCGCCGGGGTGGAGGGCGCCTTGGTAGCGGACCTGCCCGATGTAGTACGGGTTGCGCAAGATTTTGAAGAACGTGGAACGCCCCACCGGCCCGGACGGGCGTTTCGGGGTGGGGGCCGTGGTGAGGCCGCGGGCGGTGGCTTCGGCGAGGAGGTCGGGGACGGTGTGCTCGCCTTTGGCGTAGGTGTCGAAGACCCAGCGGATGAGGGGCGCACGGTCGGGGTCGATCTCAACGGTGCGGTACTCCCTGCCCTGGTCATCGGTGCGCCGGATGTTGAGGTAGCCGATGGGTGCCCGGGATGGGGTGCCGCCTGCGGCGACTTTCTGGGTCATGCCTTTGGTGACTTCGGCGGCGAGGTTGCGGGAGTAGAACTCCGCGATGGAGGACATGATGCCGTGGAGCAGCATCCCGGAGGGGGTGTCGTCGATGTTCTCGGTGGCGGAGACGAGTTGGACGCCGGCGTCGATGAGGTGGCGGTGGATGTCGACGTCATCGAGCCGGTTCCGTGCCAGCCGGTCGACCTTGTGCACGATGCAGTAGGTGACCTGATGGGTCGCGATGTAATCCAGTAGCTGCTGCAACCCCGGCCGTTTCGCCGACCTGGCTGACTCGCCGGCGTCGACGAACTCCGCGACCACCTGGGCGCCGAGGGTTTCGGCTTTGCGGCGGTTCGCCTCACGCTGGGCCGGGATGGAGAATCCTTCGTCGCGGCCGCCGGTGGTGGCTTGTTCCTTGGTGGAGACCCGTTGATAGGTCACCGCCGTCACCCGCCCCTCACCCGGGACGGTGGTCAGGGTCTTCGTGTCGGCGGTCGTCGTCATGGTTGGTGGTCCTCGTCGTCGAGTCGGCTACAGGTGCGGTCTGGTCGTGGAGGCGGTCGGCGAGGTGCTGAATCGCCCCGGGGATAATGGAGGCAGGGAGATTGGACGAAGGAGATTCTCTCATGCCAGTGAAGTACACCGACGAGCTCAGGGCTCGTGCAGTAGAGCTCGTCATTCACGCTCAGGCCGATCCCGCGACTGCCAACGGCTCGATTACTCGGGTCGCGAAAGAGCTCGGGTTG
>NZ_JALLGN010000017.1:0-47878 GCF_023072605.1 Brevibacterium sp. R8603A2 | reverse complement strand
GAAGAGCACCTCGATCTGCGCACGTTCCGTCACTGTCAATCTGGGTCCAGGCACCTCGATCACCCACGATCATCAAAGCCATCCCCGCCACTCAGGGACACCGTTGCAACAACCGTATGAAACCACCCTCAGGAACCTTCGGAAATTGAGGTTTGGGGGGTGGGTGAATAGAGGCCGCCGACGGCGTCGGCTTCCCCTCCGATGCCGCCGGCGGCGGGCGCGCCTGAGCGCGCAGAACTCATCCTATACCGAGAACACTCGGATTCGACAACTCGATTTCACGAGTTCTGCTCAGGAACCTCGGAGGGAGTGGTCCCCGCAGCGGCCCCGGCGGGTTCGGCATCGCGCTCGGCGCGCAGCGAGGCGATCGCGGCCTCGAAATCCTCGAGCGACTCGAAGCCCTGGTACACGCTCGCGAAGCGGAGGAACGCCACCTGGTCGAGCTCGCGCAGCGGCTCGAGGATCGCCAGCCCCACCTCGTCGGCGTCGATCTCCGCGATCCCGCGGCTGCGGATCTTCTCCTCGACCCGCTGGGCGAGCTTCGCGAGGTCGTCCTCCCCCACCGGTCGGCCCTGGCAGGCCTTGCGCACACCGGAGATGACCTTCTGCCGGGAGAACTCCTCGGACACCCCGGAGCGCTTGATCACCGCGAGGCTCGTGTGCTCCATCGTGGTGAAGCGCCGCATGCAGTTGGGGCACTGGCGGCGCCGTCGGATCGACGAGCCGTCCTCCGAGGTGCGGGAGTCGACGACCCGGGAATCGGGGTGGCGGCAGAACGGGCAGTGCATCAGTTCTCCTCATCCGCGGCGAAGCGCAGGCTCACCGCGGCGCCGTGGGCGGGCAGGTCCTCGTCCGCGGCGAGTGCGACGATGTGGTCGGCGACGGCGGCGAGCGCCGGGGCCGGGTAGTCGATGACCTGGCTGACCTTGAGGAAGGACTGGACGCCGAGCGCGGAGGCGTGGGCCGCGTTCCCCATCGTCGGCAGCACGTGGTTGGAGCCGGCGCAGTAGTCGCCGAGCGCCACCGGCGAGTGGTCGCCGAGGAACACCGCTCCCCCGTTCGTCACACGCTCCGCGACGGCGCGGGGCTCGGCGACCATGAGCTGCACGTGCTCCCCGGCGTAGGCGTTGAGCACGGCGATGCCGGCATCGAGGTCCCGCACGAGCACGATCCCCGACTGCGGCCCGGCGAGCGCCTCGGCGATCCGCTCCCGGTGGGAGGCGGCGGGCACCTGCGCGGCGAGCTCGGCGGCGACCGCGTCGGCCAGCGCCTCCGAGGCGGTGACGAGCACGGAGGCCGCCTGCGGGTCGTGCTCGGCCTGGCTGATGAGGTCGGCGGCGACGAAGCGCGGGTCGGCGGTGTCGTCGGCGAGGACGATGATCTCCGTCGGGCCGGCCACCGAGTCGATCCCGACCACCGAGCGGACGCTGGCCTTGGCGGCGGCGACGAAGGCGTTGCCCGGGCCGGTGATGAGGTCGACCGGTTCGAGCACCTCGCCGTCGTCGAACCCGTGGGCGAACGCGGCGACGGCCTGTGCGCCGCCCATCGCCCACACCTCCTCGACCCCGAGCATCGCGGCCGCGGCCATGACGGTGGGGTGCGGCAGCCCGGTGGACTGCGGCGGCGAGGCGATCGCGAGCGAGGCGACACCGGCGACCTGCGCCGGCACGACGTTCATCACCACGGTGGACGGGTACACCGCGAGCCCGCCGGGCACGTAGAGGCCCACCCGGTCGACCGGGAGCCAGCGGGTGGTCACGGTGCCGCCGCCGTCGAAGCTCGTCGTCACCGGGGGCCGGGCATCGGCGGCGGCGACTGCGCGCGTGCGGCGGATAGTCTCCTCGAGCGCGGCGCGGATCCGCGGGTCGAGCTCGGCGGCGGCGCGGGTGAGCTCGGCGGCCGGCACGCGCACGGTGTCGAGCGCCACCCGGTCGAAGCGCTCGGTGTACTCGAGGACGGCGGAGCGGCCGTGCTCGCGGACGGCGGCGAGCAGCGGGCCGACGGCGGCGACTGCGTCGGACAGGTCGACCTGGGCGCGCGGAACGGAGGCGCGCAGGGTGCGGCGGTCGAGTGCGGAGTCGCGGAGGTCGAGGCGATTGATCGGTGAAGTGGTCACTACCCCAGTCTACGACTCGCAGCCGGCCGGTCGCCGTTCGCGCTCGAGCCCACAGCGCTGGATCGGCTCACCCGAACATCGACGGGGAGGACACCTGCAGGCACTGGGCGCCGAGGAGCGCCTTGAGGTCGCCGAACAGGCTCGGCCCCGGGGTCACCCGCACGCTCGCATCGAGCTTCATGACGATGCTGCGGCCGGGCTGGGTGAGGCTGAGCCGGACCTCGGTGGGCCCGGAGTTCGCGCGCAGGATCTCCCCGAGCTGCTCGACGAGCTCCGGGGTGCACCGCTGCACCGGCATGGTGATGTGGAGCGGCCGGTCGGCGGGGTCGGTGACGTCGGGGATCGTCATCGACTGCGCCATGAGGGAGGCCGGGCGGTCGTCGGAGCGCCGGATCCGTCCCGTCACGGTGACGACGAGGTCGGTCGCGAGCAGCGTCGCCACGGGCTCGTAGACGTCGCCGAAGAACATCACCTCGACGCTCGCCTCGAGGTCCTCGACGGTGACGATCCCGTAGGGCTTGCCGGAGTTCTTCGACACCCGGCGCTGCACCTGCGTGATCATCCCGCACACCTTCACCGAGGAGCCCTCCGGCCGGGTGTTCTCCGGGTCGACGATCTCCGCGATCGAGGCCTCCGCCTCGCTCTGCAGGACGCCCTCGAGCCCGTTGAGCGGGTGGTCGGAGACGTAGAGGCCGATCATCTCCCGCTCGAACGCGAGCTTCTCCTTCTTCTCCCACTCCGGGCGGTCGGGGATCGAGACGGAGAAGCTCGTCTCGCTCGCATCGTCGCCGCCGAGCCCGGCGAACAGGTCGAACTGGCCCGCGGCCTCCTGCCGCTTGACGCCGATGACGGAGTCGACGGCCTCCTCGTGCACCTCGACGAGCGAGCGGCGGGTGTGCCCGAGCGAGTCGAACGCGCCGGACTTGATGAGCGATTCGATCGTGCGCTTGTTGCACACGTGGCTGGGCACCTTGTCGAGGAAGTCGGTGAAGGAGGTGAAGGCGCCCTTGTCCTGGCGCGCCTCGACGATGCCGTCGACCACGTTCGCCCCGACGTTGCGCACCGCGCCCATCCCGAACCGGATGTCGGTGCCGACCGGGGTGAAGTTCTGCGCGGATTCGTTGACGTCCGGCGGCAGCACGGTAATCCGCATCCGGCGGCACTCGCCGAGGTAGATCGCGAGCTTGTCCTTGTTGTCCCCGACCGAGGTCAGCAGGGCGGCCATGTACTCCGCCGGGTAGTGCGCCTTGAGGTAGGCGGTCCAGTAGGAGATCACGCCGTAGGCCGCGGAGTGGGCCTTGTTGAACGCGTAGTCGGAGAACGGCAGCAGGATGTCCCACAGCGCCTGCGCCGCGGCCTCGGAGAAGCCGCGCTCCTTCATCCCCTCGAAGAAGCCGACCTGCTGCTTGTCGAGCTCGGACTTCTTCTTCTTGCCCATCGCGCGGCGCAGGATGTCGGCCTGGCCGAGCGAGTATCCCGCGACCTTCTGCGCGATCGCCATCACCTGCTCCTGGTAGATGATGAGGCCGTAGGTCGTGTCGAGGATGTCGCGCAGCGGCTCCTCGAGCTCGGGGTGGATGGGCGTGATCGGCTGCTGGTCGTTCTTGCGCAGCGCGTAGTTCGTGTGCGACTGGGCGCCCATCGGGCCGGGCCGGTAGAGCGCGAGGGTCGCGGAGATGTCCTCGAAGTTGTCCGGCTGCATGAGGCGCAGCAGCCCCTGCAGGCCGCCGCCGTCGAGCTGGAACACCCCGAGCGTGTCGCCGCGGGCCAGCAGCTTGTAGGACTCCGCGTCGTCGAGCGCGAGCTGCTCGAGGTCGAGGTGGAAGTCGCGGTTGAGCTCGATGTTCGCGATCGCGTCGGAGATGATCGTGAGGTTGCGCAGGCCCAGGAAGTCCATCTTGATGAGCCCCAGGCCCTCGCTCGTGGGGTAGTCGAACTGGGTGATGACCTGGCCGTCCTGGAAGCGGCGCATGATCGGGATCACGTCGATGATCGGCTCCGAGGACATGATGACGCCCGCGGCGTGCACGCCCCACTGCCGCTTGAGCCCCTCGAGTCCCTTGGCGGTGGTGAAAGTCTCCTGCGCGTCCGGGTCGGAGGCGACGAACTCGCGGAACTCCCCGGCCTCGCCGTAGCGCTTGGCCTGCGGGTCCTCGATGTCGGCCAGCGGGATGTCCTTGGCCATGACCGGCGGCGGCAGCGCCTTGGTGAGCCGCTCCCCCAGCGAGAACGGCTTGCCGAGCACGCGGGCGGAGTCCTTGAGCGCCTGCTTGGTCTTGATCGTGCCGTAGGTCACGATCATCGCGACGTACTCGCTGCCGTACTTGCGGGTGACGTACTCGATGACCTCGCCGCGGCGACGATCATCGAAGTCGACGTCGAAGTCGGGCATGGAGACGCGCTCGGGGTTGAGGAAGCGCTCGAAGATCAGGCCGTGCTCGAGCGGGTCGAGGTCGGTGATGCGCATCGCGTAGGCGACCATCGAGCCGGCGCCGGAGCCGCGGCCGGGACCCACCCGGATGCCGTTGTCCTTCGACCAGTTGATGAAGTCGGCGACGACGAGGAAGTAGCCGGGGAAGCCCATCGAGATGATGACCTCGAGCTCGTAGTCCGCCTGTTTGCGCACCTCGTCGGGGATCCCGCCGGGATACCGGTAGTGGAGGCCCTTGTCGACCTCCTTGATGAGCCAGGAGGTCTCGTCCTCGCCCGGCGGGCAGGGGAACTTCGGCATGTAGTTCGCCGAGGTGTCGAAGGACACCGCGCAGCGCTCGGCGATCTCGAGGGTGTTGTCGCAGGCCTCGGGCATCTCCTTGAACAGGGCGCGCATCTCCGCCGGCGACTTGAGGTAGTAGCCGGATCCGGAGAACGCGAAGCGGCTGCCGCCCTGGTCGTAGGTCGGCTCGATGAGCTTGGAGCCGGACTGGATCGCGAGCAGCGCCTCGTGCGCCTTCGCATCCGATTCGTGCGTGTAGTGGAGGTCGTTCGTCGCGACGAGCGGGAGATCGAGCTCCTTCGCCAGCCGCAGCAGGTCCTTGATGACCCGGCGCTCGATGGACAGCCCGTGGTCCATGATCTCGCAGTAGTAGTTGCCGGCGCCGAAGATGTCCTTGTACTCCGAGGCCGCGCGCAGCGCCTCGTCGTACTGGCCCAGGCGCAGGCGCGTCTGCACCTCGCTCGAGGGGCACCCGGTGGTGGCGATGAGGCCGCTCGCGTGGTTCTCGATGAGCTCCCGGTCGAGGCGGGGCCACTTGCCGAACGCGGAGTCGAGCGAGGCCACCGAGGACGCCCGGAACAGGTTCTGCATGCCGGTGTTGTTCTCCGCCAGCAACGTCATGTGGGTGTAGGCGCCGCCGCCGGACACGTCGTCGCCGCGCTGGCTCTCGTCGGTCCGCCACTTGACGCGGGTCTTGTCCCCGCGTGCCGTCCCGGGGGTGACGTAGGCCTCGACGCCGATGATCGGCTTGACCCCGGCGCTCGTCGCCTGGCTCCAGAAGTCGAACGCGCCGAACAGGTACCCGTGGTCGGTGGTGGCGATGGCGGGCATCCCCATCTCCTTGGTCGCCGCCATGAGATCGCCCACGCGGGCCGCTCCGTCGAGCATCGAGTACTCGGTGTGCACGTGCAGATGTACGAAGCTGTCGCTGCTCACGGATCCCTCTTCCCGGCCTCGGATTGTGCTCGTCCCAGGGTACCGCCGATCACGGACACGGGGGTGCTCCCGAATCCCCTGCGCGGTCCGTTCAGCGGACGATCGCGCGCACCTCGTCGCCCGTTCCCGGGCGCCAGGCAACCGGGTGCTCGGTGCCGGGGGCGAATCGTGATCTCTGCCACCGGGCGAGGTGCTTGATCTCCCAGCCGCGGAACGTGCGGCCGTCGGGGAGCCGGACGTCGTAGACGATGAGGTGCTCGTAGGCCTCGTTGCTGATCCGCCCCAGGAAGGTCTGCTCGGTCACGGTGCCGTGGGCCACCGGCGCGCCGACGAAGGCGGGGTCGAGGCGCCGCTCGCGGTGCCGGCGCAGCATCACACCGAGGACCGCGAGGCCGGCGACCGCGGCGAGGAACAGACCGCCGATGACGACGACGAGGCCGATCGCGAACAGCCGGTCCACGGGCGCCCCGTCAGCCCTGGGCGCGGCGCAGGCGGTCGAGCGCGGTCTGCAGATCCTCGGGATAGCTGCTCTCGAACTCGACGAACTCCCCGGTCTCCGGATGGGTGAAGCCGAGCCGCACCGCGTGCAGCCACTGGCGCTCGAGTCCGAGCTGGCCGGCGAGCACGGGGTCCGCGCCGTAGGGCAGGTCCCCGGCGCAGGGGTGCTTGGTGGCGGCCATGTGGACGCGGATCTGGTGGGTCCGGCCGGTCTCGAGCCGGACCTCGAGCAGAGTCGCCGAGCGGTAGGCCTCGAGGACCTCGTAGTGGGTGACGGCGTGCTTGCCGTCGGTGAGCACGGCGTAGAGCCCGTCGCGGCGCGGGTTCCGGCCGATCGGCGCCTCGATCGTGCCGACGACCGGGTCCGGCAGGCCCTGCACGAGCGCGTGGTAGGTCTTGGCCACGGTGCGCTCCTTGAACGCCCGCTTGAGCACCGAGTAGGCGTGCTCGCCCTTGGCGACCACCATGACGCCCGAGGTGCCGACGTCGAGGCGGTGGACGATCCCCTGCCGCTCGGCCGCGCCCGAGGTGGCGATGTCGTAGCCGGCGGCCGCGAGCCCGCCGATCACCGTCGGGCCCTTCCAGCCGGCGGCGGCGTGGGCGGCGACCCCGACGGGCTTGTCGACGACGACGAAGGCATCGTCGTCGTAGATCACGCGCATCCCCTCGACGGGTTCGGCGACGATCTCCAGCGGTTTCGCCGGCTCCGGCATGACGACGTCGATGCGGGCCCCGGCGCTCACCCGTTCGGACTTCCCGACGACCGTGCCGTCGACGTGGACGTCACCGGCGGCGGCGATCGCCGCGGCGGCGGAGCGCGACAGCCCGAGCATCCGGCTCAGGGCGGTGTCGACCCGCTCCCCCTCGAGGCCCTCGGGCACGAACATCGAACGCTGGGTCACACCTGCTCCTTCGTCTGGTCGTCGGCGGCCGGACCGGAGGCGGTGTCGAGCGTGCCGTCGAGGCCGATGCCGCGCAGGGTGGTGAGCACGATGACGACGGCGGCGGCCGAGATCGCGATGTCTGCGATGTTGCAGATGAAGAGCGAGAGGTCGATGAAGTCGACGACAGCGCCGTGGAAGAATCCCGGCGGCCGGAACAGGCGGTCGAGGAGGTTGCCGGTGAGACCGCCGAGGAGGAGGCCGAGGCCGCAGCTCCAGGCGCGCGAGCCCAGCCGCCGACTGGCGAACAGGATCCCGACGAGCACGATGATCGCGATGACGGCGAAGATCCACGTCGAGTTCGCGCCCATCCCGAACGCCGCTCCCGGGTTGCGGTAGAAGGTGAAGCCGGCGAGCTCGCCGATCACGGGGATCGAGGGCTGGCCCTCGAGCGTCGCGATCGCGATCTGCTTGGTGACCTGGTCGAGCACGATGACGGCGGCGGCGATCGCGAACAGCGTTCCGGCGAGGAGCCCTCTCCTGCCGGTGGGGGGTGCGGTGCTCACGGCCGTGGGGTCTCCTCGGGTCGGGCGGCGATCGATTCGGCTCCCCAGTCTAGCGGCCGAACCGCCCTGGCTAGTACTCGGCGGAGCGCTGGGCGAGGAGCAGACCCTTGCCGACGGCGAGCGTGAGCACAGCGAACCCGGGCGTCTCGCGCAGGGCGGCTGCGAAGTCGGCGGTCTCGTGCTCGTGGGAGATGACGTTGTCGACGACGAGCAGCCCGTCGAGCAGCCGCAGGATCTGCGGCAGGTAGTCGAGGTAGGCGGTGCGATCCGAATCGAGGAAAATCAGGTCGAAGGAGCCGTGGATCGCGGCGAGCTCCTCCCCCGCGTCGCCGACCCGCTGCTCGATCTGCGCCTCGAGGCCGACCTCGGCGAAGTGCCCGGCGGCCTCTGCGGCCCGCCCGGGGTGGTTGTCGATGGTGAGGATCCGCCCGCCGGGCGGCAGCGCCTGGGCGATCCACATCGTCGAGTACCCGTTCGAGGTGCCGACCTCGAGCACGTTCTCCGCACGCAGGCCGCAGACCAGGTCGGCGAGCAGGCGGGCCGAGGCCGGCTCGAGGTTGCGGTAGCGGCTCTCATGCGCTTCGACCCGGGAATCGTGCTCCCGGGACCGAGCGAGGACCGCGGCACTGAAATCGTGGAAGTCGACCATGGTCCCACCCTAGGCTCCCGCGCCCGGCTTGGGAACAGTGCCGGACCGCACCGGGGAACAGCGGACGGCGCCGGCGAGCCGTGCTCGCCGGCGCCGTCGCGTCGCTGCCGATCGAACCGGGGTGCGGCTCAGATCGAGTGCTGCGGGGAGTTCCCGAGCTTGTTCCCGCCCAGGGTCTCCGGGGCCAGGGACCCGGAGTTCTCGAGCTCGCGCAGCTGATCGCTGAGGTAGCTCTTGAGACGGGTGCGGTACTGACGCTCGAAGTTCTGCAGACCGTCGATCTCGCGCTCGAGGTTGGCCTTCTCGGTCTCGAGGTGGCGCAGGATGTCGTCGCGCTTCTTCTCCGCGTCGCCGACGATCTCCGCGGCCTTCTTCTCCGCGTCGCCGATGAGGCGGTCGCGGGTGCGCTCGCCCTCGGCGAGGTGCTCGTCGTGGAGGCGCTGTGCGAGGGCGATGAGGCCGTGCGCATCCTGCTCGGTGCGTCCGGAGCCGCCCGCGGCGGACCCGGCGACGGCACCTGCACCCGCACCGGCGGCGAGGCCGGCACCGGCCGACTGGCCGAACTGCTGGCTCTGCGGCGAGGTCTTGGGCGCCTCGGCCGGAGCGGACTGCTGCTGCGGGGCGACGAGCGGCGAGGACTGGGTCTGCGCCTTGGGCTCGGGGCGCTCCTCGGCCTTGGGCTCGTTGCCGGGCACGGCGGCGGGCATCGCCTGGGTGGCCTGCGGGTCGATCGCCGGCTCCGGCTTCGAGGTCTGCGCGGATCCGCCCTGGGAGAGTTCGTTCACACGCTGTTCAGCGGCCGAGAGCTTCTGACGGAGCTCGTCGTTCTCCTGGTAGAGACGGCGGAGCTCGACGACGACCTCGTCGAGGAAGTCGTCCACCTCGTCCTGGTCGTACCCGTCGCGGAACTTCACGTGCTGGAACCGCTTGTTTACTACGTCTTCAGGCGTAAGCGCCATGAGGCCACCTTCGGTCGACAATGGTGTTCTTTACAAGTCTGTTATACAACAGGCAACAGAGAAACTGTATCCCATCCCCCGCGGTGTTGTCGTGTCCAGCGGTTTCCCGCATCGTTCCGGCCCTGGCCGGGCACCCCGGGAGTGGTCACGGAACGGTCACGACGCCGGCGGTGCGGGAGTCGTCCCCGCACCCGGCTCAGGCGAAGGAGTTGCCCGCCACGCGCAGCGCGCCGGCGAGCACCTGGACGAGGATGAAGACGACGATGAAGCCGAGGTCGAGCGAGATCTGCCCGAGGCGGATCGGCGGGATGATGCGGCGCATGAGCTTCACCGGCGGATCGGTGAGCGTGTAGACGACCTCGCAGAGCACGAGCACGAACCCGGTGGGGCGCCAGTCGCGCGAGAACACCTGGATGAGGTCGATGACGACGCGGGCGAGCAGCACGTAGACGTACAGGCTCACGATCGTCGCCAGGAGATGGAAGATGATGCCCACGGGCGAGTCGAACCTCTTTCGTGAAGGGGACAACGGCGGTCTACCCACCAGGGTAGACCGCCGTCGGAGGAAACCGGAACCGCGACCCGCTTCTCCCAGCGAGCCCTCGGGTGGTGCCGGGGCTCAGCTCTGGTTGAAGAAGCTCGCCTGCATGTCGCCTGCGCCCTCGTTCTCCGTGGACACCTCGATGTTCTCCGGGGTGAGGAGGAAGACGTTGTTCGTGACCTTCTCGATCGAGCCGCGCAGCCCGAAGATCAGGCCGGCGGAGAAGTCGACGAGGCGCTTGGAGTTCGCCTCGTCCATCGCGGAGAGGTTCATGATGACCGGGATGCCGTCGCGGAACGCGGTGCCGATCGCCTTGGCATCGTTGTAGCTGCGGGGGTGGATCGTCTGGATGCGCTGCATGGCCGAGGCCGGAGCGGATTCGACGGGGCGCACGGAGGCGCGGATGGGGGTCACGGCGGCGGGCTCCTCGTACTCGACGACGTCGTCGTAGTCCTCGACGCCGTACTCGTCGGCGTAGTCGTCGGTGTCGACGGTGCTGCGCTGGTGGCGGATGTGCGGGTCGTCGATGTCGTCCTCGACGAAGCCCAGGTAGGTGCCGATCTTCTTGAGAGCGGACATGTCGTCTCCTCGTGGTTCGCGGTTCGTGTCGCAGGTGCGCCTGCGCTGAGTCTCCCTCGATTCGAAACTAGCGCAGTCGACGACCGGATCGCGGGAGGGCGCGCGGGTGTGTCGAGGGCCGCCGGCGGCTCAGTGGGCGCGGAGCCAGATCACGCCGGCGAACCGACCGGTCACGCCGTCGCGGCGGTAGGAGTAGAGCCCGGGGTCCTCGGCGGTGCACGTCGGCACCCACTGGTGGATCGCGGCACCGGCCCGGCGGAGCTGCTCGGCGACGCCGGCGGCGACGTCGAGCGCCGGGGTGCCGTGGGCCGACACCGAGGCGGTCACGGGTTCGGCGGCCGCGACCTCGGCGCGGAGCTCCTCGGGCACCTCGTAGCAGCGCGGGCAGATCGAGGGGCCGATGACGGCGGTGATGCGCTCGGCGCCGGCGGCGGCCATCGCCTCGAGCGCGGCGGGCACGACCCCGTCGGCCATGCCCTTGCGGCCGGCGTGCACGGCGCCGATGACGCCGGCGGTGACGTCGGCGAGGAGGACGGGGGTGCAGTCGGCGACCTGGACGACGAGCCCGAGGTCCGCGCTCGTCGTGATCTGCGCGTCGGCGACGACGGCGGGTGCGGGCACCGATGCGCTCGGGTCCGGGAGATCGATCCGGTGCACCGCGGTGCCGTGGACCTGGGACACGAAGCTCAGGCGGTCGGCCTGGAGCTCGAGCACCGTGGCGAGCATGCTCCGGTTCGCCGCGACGTGCTCCTCGGCGTCGCCCACGTGGTGGGCGAGGTTGAAGGAGTCGAAGGCGGCAGCGCTGTAGCCGCCCCGCCTGTCGGTGAACGCGGCGTGCGCGGTGAAGCGGTCACCCGACAGGACGAAGCGGCTCTGCAGCACGGGACGGCCTCAGACGATCCCGGTCACTTGAGGAAGTCCGGGATGTCGAGGTCCGAGTTGTCGAACCGGGACGGACGCTGCTCCTCCGGGAGGGAGGAGGGGACGTCGGAGTCCTGCTGGGCGGAGGTCGCCTGGCGGTCCTGCGCGAAGCGCTCCTGCGAGAAGTCCTGGCCGCGCTGCTCGGCGGGGGCGGACTCCGCGGCCGGCGATTCCGGCTCGGGCTCGACGACCGCGGGGCGGCCGGCGGGCTCGGGGGCGTCCCCGACCTGCGAGTCGAAGCCCGCGGCGATCACGGTGATCCGGCACTCGTCGCCGAGGTTGTCGTCGATCACGGTGCCGAAGATGATGTTCGCCTCCGGGTGCGCGGCCTCCTGCACGAGGCGTGCGGCCTCGTTGATCTCGAACAGGCCGAGGTCGGAGCCGCCCTGGATGCTCAGCAGCACGCCGTGCGCACCCTCGATGCTCGCCTCGAGCAGCGGGGAGGCGATGGCGGCCTCGGCGGCCTGCACCGCACGGTCCTCGCCGACGGCGGAGCCGATGCCCATGAGGGCGGTGCCGGCGTTCTGCATGACCGACTTCACGTCGGCGAAGTCGAGGTTGATCATGCCGGGGGTGGAGATGAGGTCGGTGATGCCCTGCACGCCGGAGCGCAGCACCTCGTCGGCGGACTGGAACGCCTCGAGCACGGACACGTTGCGGTCCGAGATCGACAGCAGCCGGTCGTTCGGGATGACGATGAGGGTGTCGACCTCTTCGCGGAGCGCGGCGATGCCGGCCTCGGCCTGGGCCGAGCGGCGGCGTCCCTCGAAGGTGAACGGGCGGGTGACGACGCCGATGGTGAGCGCGCCGAGCGAGCGGGCGATGCGCGCCACGACGGGTGCCGCACCGGTGCCGGTGCCGCCGCCCTCGCCGGCGGTGACGAAGACCATGTCGGCGCCCTCGAGCGCCTCCTCGATGGCCTCCTCGGAGTCCTCCGCGGCCTTGCGGCCGATCTCCGGGTCCGCACCGGCGCCGAGGCCCCGGGTGAGGTCGCGGCCGATCTCGAGCTTGAGGTCGGCCTCCGAGAGGAGCAGCGCCTGGGCGTCGGTGTTGATCGCGATGAACTCGACACCGCGCAGACCGACGTCGATCATCCGCTGGACAGCGTTGACTCCGCCGCCGCCGGTGCCGGCGACTTTGATGTCCGCTCCGGATTGTGGGAATTCAGCCAAGTCGGTTCCTCTTTCGACGCATCTGGCCCGCGAGCGGGCGCTCCGGCGATTTTGCCTTCGACCCGACGCTATGGGGATCGCCGCCCCGGTGCAACCACTGTCCCCGGTGTGTCCGCCGGGGATCGCGGAATCGGGCGGAAAGTCCGTCCCGGACCGCGGCGGGGCGGGCGCGGGTGCGGGCGTGGGTGCGGGTCAGCGGGTGACGGGAACCTCGGGCACGGAGACGTCGATCTCGGTGGCCCCGGTGCGCATGAGCGCGAGCGCGACCTCGAACTTCCGGGCGGTGTCCTCCGGGGAGCCGAAGTGCACGGTGACCTCGGTGCCCTCGTGGTCGTAGAGCATGCGGAGGTCCTGGTCCGAGCCGGCGCGCATCGAGGTGATGTGCGCGCGCTGCGCGGCGGGCACGGCGTCGATGAAGGCGACGGCCGCGCCGACGGCGGCGGGCACGTCGGCGCCCTCGGTGAGCTCGAGCACGGGCAGCCCGTCGGGGGCCTCGTCGACGCTGTCGATCGCGTGCCCGGCGATGTCGTAGCGGTCGAAGCCGCCGTCGGCGGGCACCGCGAGGACCGGCTGCCGGTCGGTGAGCTCGACGGCGAGCGCCCGCGGTCCGGCCCAGCGCACGCGCACCGTGTCCGTCTTGGGGAACTCCGCGCCGATCGCCTCCTCGAGCGCGCCGAGCCGGATCCGCGGCAGCGGGGTGCCGGCGTGCGCGCCCTCGACGTACTCCGTCACGGCGGCCGGATCGGTGAGCTCGGCGCCGGTGACCTCGACGCGCTCGAGCGCGAGCAGCGGTGAGAACCACGCGGCGGCGGCGAGTCCGAGGACGGCGAGCACCGCCCCGGCGGCGATCGCCCAGGTGCGGATCCGGGCGCGCCGGCGGGCGGCGAGCCGGTCGGCGAGGCTCGCGGTGCTCACGCTTCGAGGGCCGCCACGAGCTCGGGGCCGAGGAGCGTGACGTCGCCGGCGCCGGCGGTGATGACGACGTCGCCGGGCCGCACGCGCTCGCGCACATAGGGCACGGCGTCGGCGAAGGAGGCGAGGAACACGACCTCGTCGTGGGGCACCTCGGCGGCGATGAGCGCCCCGGTGACGCCCGGGATCGGGTCCTCGCGGGCGGGGAACACGTCGAGCACGACGACGTCGTCGGCGATCCCGAGCGCGCGCCCGAACTCCGCCTTGAAGCTCTGCGTGCGGGAGAACAGGTGCGGCTGGAAGATCACGTGGACGCGGCCGCCGGGGTCGACGACCTCGCGGGCGGCGGTGAGCACCGCGGCGACCTCGGTGGGGTGGTGGGCGTAGTCGTCGTACACCCGCACCCCGCCGGCGGTGCCGCGCAGCTCGAAGCGGCGGCGGGTGCCGCCGAAGGACTCGACGCCGGTGATCGCCTCGGCGAGCGGCAGGCCGAGCTCGGCGGCCACGCAGAGGGCGGCGGTCGCGTTCGCGGCGTTGTACTCCCCGGGCTGGCGGAGCCGGATCGGCCCGTGCACGGTGCCGGCGAGCGCGAGGGAGAACTCCGCGCCGGTGCGCCCGGGGCGGATGTCGACGATCCGCGCGTCGGCGTCCTCGGCCTGCCCGTAGAGGAGCACCCGGGCACCCTCGGCGCGGGCGCGCTCCCCGATCTCGCGGGAGCCGGCGTCGTCGGCGCACACGATGACGGTGCCGTCGCGCTCGGCGATCCGGGAGCAGAAGTCGACGAACGCCTGCTGCACGGCCTCCCAGGTGCCGTAGTGGTCGAGGTGGTCGGCCTCGACGTTGGTGATGACGCCGACGGCGGGCTCATAGAGGAGGAAGGAGCCGTCGGACTCGTCGGCCTCGGCGACGAACACGTCGCCGGTGCCGTCGTGGGCGTTCGTGCCGGTCGCGGTGAGCACCCCGCCGATGACGAACGAGGGGTCCGCGCCGCAGGCCTGGAGCACGACGGTCGTCATCGAGGTCGTCGTCGTCTTGCCGTGGGTGCCGGCGATCGCGACGGTGCGCCGGTCGGTCATGAGGGAGGCGAGCGCCCGGGAGCGGTGGATGATCCGCAGCCCGGCGGCGCGCGCGGCGGCGAGCTCCGGGTTGGTCTCGCGGATCGCGGAGGACACGACGACGGTGTCGGCGCCGGCGATGTTCTCCGCCCGCTGCCCGATCTCCACCTGCGCGCCCTGCGCGCGCAGCGTGGTGACGACGCTCGAGTCCTTGGCGTCGGAGCCGGTCACGGTCATCCCGCGCATGAGCATGATGCGGGCGATGCCGGACATCCCGGCCCCGCCGATTCCGATGAAGTGCACCCGGCCGAGCTCGGCGGCCGGCACGATGGCCTCGGTCATTGGTGTCCCTCGCTGTCGGGTCGTTCGGTGGTCGGGGGTGCGGCCGCATCGCGGGCGCGCTCGTCGCGGGTGCGCCGCTCGGGCGGGTAGGGCCGGTGCGGGTGGTCGAGCCCGGCGGCGTCGAGGATCATCGCGACCATGGTGCGGGCCGCGGTCCGCGGGAACACCATGTTCCGCGCGGCCTGCTCCATCGCGGCCAGGCGCGCGCCGTCGGTCAGCAGCGGGATGATCCGGGTGCGGATGCATTCGGCGGTGAAGTCGGCGTTCTCGATGATCTCCGCCGCCCCGGCGGCCGCGGCGTCGGCGGCGTTGAGGCGCTGCTCGCCGTTGCCGATCGGCAGTGGGACGTAGATCGCGGGCACCTGCGCGGTCGTCGCCTCGGCCACCGTGCCCGCGCCGGCCCGGCAGATGAGGAGGTCGGCGGCGGCGTAGACGTGCTCCATCCCGTCGACGTAGTCGACGACGTGGTAGCCGTGGTAGCGCTCCGCGGCGGCGGCGAGCTCCGCGCCCTTGCCCGCGCCGGTGATGTGGAGGACCTGGAGGCCGGCGGCCATGAGGTCGGGCATCGCCTCGCGGAAGGCCTCGTTCATCGCCTGCGCGCCGAGCGAGCCCCCGGTGACGACGAGGGTGCGCCGCTGCGGGTCGAGCCCGAGGGCGGTGGCGGCCCGGGCGCGGGCGGCGGGGTCGGTGCGGTCGACGGCCTCGATCGCCGAGCGCATCGGCATGCCGACGTGCACGCCGCCCAGCGGGGTGCTCGCGAAGGTGTAGCCGACGCGCTCGCGGGGGGCGAGGCGGGCGCCGAGGCGGTTGGCGAGCCCCGGCCGGGCGTTCGCCTCGTGGACGACGATCGGGGTGCCGGTGCGCCGCGCGGCGAGGTACGCCGGGGTCGACACGTAGCCGCCCACCCCGCACACGACGTCGACGCCGCGCTCGCGGATGATCCGGGTGACCGCGGCAACGGTGCCGAGCAGGCGGCCGGGGAAGCGCACGAGGCCGGCGTCGAACCTCCGCGGGGCGGGCACCTTGTCGATGGTGAGGAGCTCGTGGCCGGCCTCGGGGACGAGCCGGGTCTCGAGGCCCTCGGCGGTGCCGAGCATGAGGATCTGCGCGTCGGGGACCTGGAAGGCGAGGTCGTCGGCGATCGCGAGCATGGGCGAGATGTGGCCGGTGGTGCCGCCGCCGGCGAACAGGACTGTCAGGGGCATGGGGATCTCACTTCTGTCGGGCCGGTCGGCGGGCGAGGACGGCGAGGGAGCTGCGGACCCGGTTCGACTGGGCGCGCATCGCCTCGCGGGCGCCCTCCTCGGCGCGCGCGAAGGACAGCACCATGCCGATCGCGATGAGCGTGGCGAGCAGCGCGGAGCCGCCGTAGGAGACGAGCGGGAGGGGGACGCCGATGACCGGCAGCACGCCGGCGACGACGCCGATGTTCACGGCCGCCTGGCCGACGAGCCACATGAACACGGCGGCGGTGGAGGTCTGCACGAAGCGGTCGCGGGAGCGCATGATGATGCGCACGAGGCCGTAGCCGAGCGCGGCGAAGAGGAGGAGCACGACGACGGAGCCGAGCAGTCCGAGCTCCTCGCCGATGATCGCGAAGATGAAGTCGTTGTGGGCCTCGGGCAGCCAGGACCACTTCTCGCGGCTCGCCCCGAGTCCCACCCCGAACCAGCCGCCGGAGGCGAGCGCGTAGAGGCCGTGGTTCGACTGCCAGTGCTGGCCCAGCGGGTCCATCTCCGCGGAGTCGGAGCCGGTGAGCATCGCGCGCACGCGGGCCATCCGGTTGGCGCTCGTGATGACCATGAGGGTGACGACGACGCCGATCGCGGCGAGCGCGCCGAGGAAGTAGCGCCACGGCACTCCCCCGACGAACAGCGCGCCGAGCGCGAGGCCCATGATGATGAGGCCGGTGCCGAGGTCGCGGCCGTAGAGGATGAAGCCGAGGACGATCCCGAGGACGGCCACCGCCGGCATCATCTCCTTGAGGGAGCGCAGCCGGTGGGCCTTGTTCGCGAGGAACACGCCGAGCCAGAGCGCGAGCGCGGCCTTGACGAACTCCGCCGGCTGGCCCTGGATGCCGCCGATCGACACCCAGCTCGTGGAGCCGTTGACGGTCCGCCCGAGCCCGGGGATGAAGGGCAGCACCTGGAGGGCGATGCCGATGAAGATCGCGAACGGGGCGATCATCCGCCAGCCGCGCAGCGGCACGAAGGACAGCCCGAGCATCGCGAGGAGGCCGACGACGGCGAAGGCCGCCTGCCGGCCGACGACGGAGAACGAGGAGCCCTCTCCCCCGGCGTAGGAGGTGATCGAGGAGGCCGAGAGCACCATGACGAGGCCGATCCCGGTGAGGGCGAGGGTCGCGGCGAGCACGAGGTAGTAGCTCGTCACCGGGAGGTCGTGGATCCGCCGGAGCACGGCGAGCACCCCGGTGTCGCCGCGCAGGAAGTCCTGCGGGCGGGTGCTCCGGGCCTGCGCGGAGCCGGTCCGCGGCGCGGTCCTGCCGGGGCTGCTCATCAGCCCTCCACGGCGCGGCGCACCGCGCGGGTGAACAGGTCGCCGCGGGTGGCGTAGTCGAGGAACTGGTCCATGCTCGCCGCGGCCGGGGCGAGGAGCACGGTGTCGCCGGGCCGGGCGGCGGAGGCGGCGAGCGCGACGGCGCGCTCGGCCACGGCGGCCCCCCGCTCGGCGGGGTCGGCGTCGGCCGGGTCGGCGGGGACGTCGACCTCGAGCACGGGGACCTCGGGGGCGCGGGCGCCGAGCGCGGTGCGCAGCGGGGTGCGGTCGGCGCCGATGAGGACGACCGCGCGGAGGCGGTGGGCGTGGGCGGCGACGAGCGCGTCGTAGTCCGCGCCCTTGGCGAGCCCGCCGGCGATCCACACGGTCGGGTCGAAGGCGGACAGCGCGGCCGCGGCGGCGTGCGGGTTCGTCGCCTTCGAGTCGTCGATCCAGCGCACCTCGGCGTGCTCGGCGACGAGCGTGAGCCGGTGGCCGCCGGCGGCGTGGGCGCGCAGGCCGTCGCGCACCGCGGCCGGGGGCACCCCGACGGCGCGGGCGAGCGCCGCGGCGGCGAGCGCGTTGGCGATCTGGTGCGGCGGGGCGGGGCGGTCGGGCTGGCCCGAGGCGCGCGCGACGTCGGCGAGCGAGGCGAGCTCCGCGGCCGCGGAGTAGCGCTCCGGGATGTAGGCGCGGTCGACGAGCGCGTCCTCGACCACCCCGAGCTCCCCGGGGCCGGGGATGCCGGCGGTGAAGCCGATCGCGCGTGCCCCGGCGATGACCTCGGCGTCCTCGACGAGGGCGCGCGTGGCGGGGTCCTCGACGTTGTAGACGCAGGCGGTGCGGACGTTGGTGTAGGCGCGGCCCTTGTCCGCGGCGTAGGCCTCGCCGCTGCCGTGCCAGTCGAGGTGGTCGGCGGCGATGTTGAGCACCGCCGCGGCGTCGGCGCACATCGAGAACTGCCAGTGGAGCTGGAAGCTCGACAGCTCGATCGCGAGGACCTCCGCCTCGGGGTCGAGCACGGCCTCGAGCAGCGGGGCGCCGATGTTGCCGCAGGCGCGCACGTTCAGGCCGGCGGCGCGGAGCATCGCCTCGAGCATCGTCGTCGTCGTGGTCTTGCCGTTGGTGCCGGTGACGACGAGCCAGGGGGCGGCGTTCGCGCCGCGCACCCGCCAGGCGAGCTCGACCTCGCCGATGACGGGGATGCCGGCGGCCGCCGCGGCGCGCAGCAGCGGCTGGTCGGGCCGCCAGCCGGGCGAGGTGACGACGAGGTCGGGGGTGCGGCCGGAGCGCGGGACCGGGAGGTCCTCGACGTGCTCGGGCCCGCGCCGGATGTCGACGTCGAACACCGCGAGGATCGCCTCGTGCTCGCTGCGGTCGCGCAGCGTGTCGGCGTCGACGACGACGACCTCGGCGCCGCGCTCGGCGAGGTGGACCGCCGCCGGGTACCCGGACACGCCGAGTCCGGTGACGACGACGGTGAGCCCGGCGAGCGAGGACTCCGGGCCGTGGAGGGCGGCGGGGATCGCCGCGGCGTCCGGGTAGTCCACCGCGACCGCCCCGGGCGGGAGGATCGGCGGCAGCGGTGCCGGGTCGGGGGCCTCAGCCAAGGTGGGACACCCATTCCGCGTAGAACAGGCCGACCGCGGCGACGACGAAGAGCAGCGCGATGATCCAGAAGCGCACGACGATCGTCACCTCCGCCCAGCCGATGAGCTCGAAGTGGTGCTGGAGCGGGGCCATCCGGAACACCCGCCTGCCGGTGAGCTTGAAGGAGGCGACCTGGATGATGACGCTGAGCGTGATGAGGACGAACAGGCCGCCCATGATGATGAGGAGGAGCTCGGTGCGCGACATGATCGCCAGGCCGGCGATCGCGCCGCCGATCGCGAGCGAGCCGGTGTCGCCCATGAAGATCTTCGCCGGGGAGGTGTTCCACCACAGGAAGCCGATGCACGCCGCGGCCATCGCCGCGCCGACGATGGTGAGGTCGCGCGGGTCGCGCATGTAGTAGCAGCCGTCGCGGATCTCGCTCATGAGGTGGCAGTTCTGGGTCGACTGCCAGGTGGTGATCATGACGAAGCCGGTGAACACGATGCCGGCCGCGCCCGCGGCGAGCCCGTCGAGCCCGTCGGTGAGGTTGACCGCGTTCGACACCGCGGTGACGATGAGGTTCGCCCAGATGATGAAGAGGAGGAGGCCGACGATGCTGCCGGCGAAGGCGAGGTCGAGGGCGGTGTCGCGGACGAAGGAGATCGCCGTCGATGCCGGGGTCTGTCCGAACTCGTTGGGGAACTGGAGGGCGAGCACGGCGAAGCTGATGCCGACGAAGCCCTGGCCCACGAGCTTGCCGACCGGCTTGAGGCCGAGCGAGCGCTGCTTGGAGACCTTGATGTAGTCGTCGAGGAACCCGACCGCGCCGAGTCCCGCGGCGAGCCACAGCACGAGCACGCCCGAGGGGGTGGGCAGCGAGCCGGTGAGGAGGTGGGAGAGGAAGTAGGAGATGAGCGCGGCGCCGATGATGACGACGCCGCCCATCGTCGGGGTGCCGCGCTTGGTCGCATGGGTCTCCGGGCCGTCGTCGCGGATGAACTGGCCGTAGCCGCGCTTGACGAGGACCCGGATGAAGAGCGGGGTGCCGATGAGCGTGATGAGGAGGCTCAGGCACGCGGCGAGGATGACGGCGATCATTGCTGTCCCGACACCCCGGCGATCTCGTCGCCGAGGTAGCGCAGCCCGGCGTCCCGCGAGGACTTGAAGAGGACGATGTCGCCGGGCTGGAGCTCGACGTTGAGGAGTTCGCGGGCCTCCGCGATGCTCGCCACCCAGACCGCCTCGTTGCCCCACGAGCCCTCGAGGTTCGCGGCCTGGTAGATCGGCTTGGCGCCCTCGCCGACGGCGATCGTGCGGTGGATGTTGAGGCGCACGACGAGCCGGCCGATGGTGTCGTGCTCGGCCACGGAGTCCTCCCCGAGCTCGAGCATCTCGCCGAGCACGGCGAAGGTGCGGCGCGGCCCGGTGGTGTCGTCGCCGCGGCCCATCGCGGCGAGCGTCTTGAGGCTCGCCCGCATGGAGTCGGGGTTGGCGTTGTAGGCGTCGTTGAGCACGGTGACGCCGCTCGGGGAGTCGATGAGCTCCATCCGCCAACGGCTCGCCGCGCCCGAGGTGCCCAGGGTGGTGACGATCGAGCGGGCCGGGATGCCGCACAGGTGGGCGACGGCGGCCGCGGCGAGCGCGTTGTTGACATGGTGCTCGCCGAGCAGCGCGAGCTCGACGCGGACCGGCTCCTCCTCGGGCAGGTGGAGGGTGAACGAGGTGCGGCCGGAGGCGTGGGTCTCGATCCCGGTGGCGCGCACCGTCGGGGTGCGCTCGGCGTTGCCGGCGGCGCTGAACCACAGCACGCCGACGCCGGGGTCGAGCACCTCGGTCATCGCCGCGACCCGCCGGTCGTCGGCGTTGAGCACGGCGCGGCCGCCGGAGATCAGCGATTCGACGAGCTCGGCCTTGGCCCGCGCGGTGTTCTCGATCGAGCCGAACACGCCGCCGTGGGCGGTGCCGACGTTGAGCTCGACGGCGATGTCCGGGCGCACGAGCGAGGTGAGGTACTCGAGGTTGCCGATCGACCGGGCGCCCATCTCGAGGACGAGGAAGCGGGTCGACTCGTCGGCGCGGATCGCGGTGAGCGGCACCCCGACCTCGTTGTTGTAGGAGTTCGGGGGCCACACGGTCTCCGCGTGCCCGGCGAGCAGGTCCGCGGTGAGGTCCTTGACCGTGGTCTTGCCGGCCGAGCCGGTGATCGCGATGACGGTGAGGTCGCCCTCGGCGCGCAGCGCCTCGACGTTGAGCTGGGCGAGCCGGCCGAGCGCGGCGGTGGCGTCGGCGACGTGGAGGGTCGGCAGGTGCTTGCCGTCGACGGTCGGCACCGCCTCGGCGATGATGAGGACGGCGCCCGCCTCGAGCGCGGCCGGCACGTAGTCGAGGCCGTCGGCGGTCTCCCCGCGCCGAGCCACGTAGATGTCCCCCGGGGAGACCTCGCGGGAGTCGGTGACGACTCCTCCGCTGAGCTCCTGATCGGGGGAGATTCCGTAGAGTTCGCCTTTGAGGGCAGTGGCCACCTCATGCACTGAGAATCGCTTCATATCACTTCCGAACTCTACCGGTTCCGATGTCGCCGCCCCGTGATGCGAGTGCGGCGCGTGTCTGCTCGCGGTCGTCGAAGTCGTGGACGACCCCGGCGATCTCCTGTCCCGTCTCGTGGCCCTTGCCCGCGATGACGAGGGTGCCGCCGGGCCCGGCGGCCGCGATCCCCGCGGCGATCGCCTCGGCGCGCGGGCCGATCTCGTGGACGGCGTCCGCGGCGGCCCGGGCGGTGCCGTCCGCGCGGGCGTCGGCCACCCCGGCGAGGACGGCGGCGCGGATCGCGGCGGGGTCCTCGCTGCGCGGGTTGTCGTCGGTGACGATGACGACGTCGGCCTCGCGCGCCGCCGCCCGGCCCATCGCCGCGCGCTTGCCGCGATCGCGGTCCCCGCCGGCGCCGAGCACGATCGCGAGCCGGCCGGCCCCCGCATCGAGCCCGGCGAGCACCTGGGCGATCGCGTCCGGGGTGTGGGAGTAGTCGACGATGACGCGCGGGTCCGCCGGGTGCACGACCTCCATTCGGCCGGGCACGGGCGCGGTGAACTCGAGCGCGGGGCCGGCGAGCTCGGCCGGGTCGACCCCGGCGGCGATCAGCATCGCGAGGGCGAGCGCGGTGTTGAGGACGTTGAAGGCGCCGGGCAGCGGGGAGCGGGCGCGCAGCTCGACGCCGTCGCCGCGCAGCGTGAACTCCCCGCCGGACTCCTCGGCGACGAGCCAGTCGGGGGCGTCGGCGGCCTCGCGGCTGATCGTCGTCACCGGGATCGGGGACTCCGCGGCGAGCCGGCGCGCCCAGTCGTCGGCGAGGACGACGACGCCGGAGTCGGCGAAGTCGGGGGTGAAGAGCTCGGCCTTGGCCCGGAAGTACTCCTCCATCGAGCCGTGGAAGTCGAGGTGGTCCTGGGACAGGTTGGTGAAGCCGACGACCCGGAAGCGGGCGCCGTCGACGCGGTGCTGGCTCAGCGCGTGGGAGGACACCTCCATCGCGCAGGTGTCGACGCCGGCGGCGCGCATCCGGGCGAAGAGCGCGTGGAGGTCGGGGGCCTCCGGGGTGGTGCGCACGGCGGACTGGCGCTGCCCGGCGATGAGGGTGGCCACGGTGCCGATGACGCCGGTGGTGCGGCCGAGCGCGGTGAGCAGGCCGTTGAGCATGTAGGTCGTCGTCGTCTTGCCGTTCGTGCCGGTGATGCCGAGCAGCTGCGGGTCGTCCGGGTCGGTGCCGTGGATCCGGGCGGCGATCGCGCCGAGGTGGGCGCGCGGCCGCTCGACGACGAGCACCGTGGCCTCGTCGAGCACCGCCGTGGTCCCCGCCTCGGCGAGGGCGGTGCGGATGAGCTCGAGGCCGTCCGGATCGGTGAGGACGGCGCGCACGCCGCGGGCGAGCACCTCGGGGACGAACCGGGCGCCGTGGACGTTCGCGCCCGGCAGCGCGGCGTAGAGCTCACCGGGGGCGACGGCGCGGGAGTCGAGCGACGCCCCGGTCACGGAGCGCTGCGGGTCGCCGAGGACGCGCACGTCCGGGGAGAGTCCGAGGTCGGCGATCTGCATCAGTTCCATTCCTCCGGGGGGAGTTCGGGGTCGGTGGTCGAGGGCGGGACCCGCAGGTGGCGCAGGGTGAATCCGGCGACGTCGGAGAACACGGGTGCCGCAGCCGATCCACCGTAGTAGCCCTTGCGCGGTCGCTGCAAGGTCACCGACACCGCGATGCGCGGGTCCTCGATCGGGGCGACGCCGACGAACGAGGCGGTGTAGCCGTCGTAGCCGCCGCCGGAGTCCGCCGGGGCCTGCGAGGTGCCGGTCTTGCCGCCCACCCGGTAGCCCGGCACCGCGGCGTTCTCGCCGGTGCCCTCGACGACGGTGGCCTCGAGCATGCTGAGCACCTGCGCGGAGGTGTCCTCGGACACCACGCGGGTGCCGGTGCCCTGCGGGACCGGGGTGACCGTGCCGGAGTCGTCGACCATGCCGGACACGAGCTGCAGCGGCATCCGCACTCCCCCGTTGGCGACCGTCGCGAACGCCGAGGTCGTCTGCAGGGCGGTGCCGGACATGCCCTGCCCGAACATCACCGTGTACTTCGTGCGGCCGTCCCAGTCCTCGTAGGGGTGGAGGATGCCGCCGGTCGAGCCGGGGAACTCGATCCCGGAGGCCTGGCCGAACCCGAAGTCGCGCATGTAGTCGTAGCGCTGCTCGAGTGAGAGCTTGTCCCCGGCGAGGATGGTGCCGGTGTTCGAGGAGTTCATGAGGATCCCGGCGAAGGTCAGCTGCTGGTCCGCATGCTCGCTCGAGTCGCGGAACTCCTCGTCGTTGGGTGCCGTCCAGCGGTCGGGGACGGTGAATTCCGTGGTCGGTGTGACGAGGCCCTCCTCGATGAGGGCGGCGGCGGTGATCATCTTCGCCGTCGACCCGGGCTCGAACATGCCGGTGAAGATCCGCGAGCCGCGGTCCTCGGCGTCGACGGCACCGGGATCGTTGGGGTCGACGCTCGGGGCCTCGGCGGCGGCGAGGATCCGGCCGGTGCCGACCTCCTCGATGACGACGGAGGCCCATTCGGCGTCGTGCTTCTCCGCCTGGTCGGCGATCGCCTGCTGCGCGTAGTACTGGATGGTGGGGTCGATGGTGAGCTGGAGCCCGGTGCCGTTGCGGGCCGGCACGAGGTTGGAGTCGCCGAGCGGGATCATGTCCCCGGCGAGCCCGCGCTCGTACTGCTGCTCGCCGTCGCGGCCCTGGAGGGACTCGTCGTACTCGAGCTCGAGGCCGGCGAGCGCCTGGCCGTCGGAGCCGGTGAAGCCCATGAGGTTGCCGCCCACGGCACCGGCCGGGTAGGTGCGGATGGAGTACTCCTCCATGCTCACGCCGGGGATGTCGAGGGCGTCGATCTCGTTCCACACCTCGCTCGTGAGGCCCTCGGCGACGGGGTTCCACAGCTTGTCCCCGGCGAGCTCGGGCAGGAGCAGGCCGGGGTCGGTGTCGAGCGGGCCGGCCATCGCCTGGGCCGCGCCCCACGCGCCCACGAGCTCGCCGTCGGCGTTCTCGTAGCGGGCGATGTTCTGCTGGTCGACGACGACGCGGTAGCGCATCGCGTTGTCCGCGAGCACGGTGCCGTCGGCGGCGGTGATGACGCCGCGGGCGGCGGGCAGCGGCTTGGACACGAGGCGCGAGTCGAGCGCCTCCTGCGCGAGCCGCATCGTGTCCATCCCCTGGATCGCGACGAGCCGGCCGGCGAGCAGCAGCAGGACGGCGAGCGAGGCGACGACGAGCCAAGCCATGCGGCGGCGCGGATCCGGCGGACCGCTGCGCTTCGGGCCGCGGCGGAACAGGCCGGGCCGGCGCGCGCCGGCGGTGCCCTGCTTATCGGCGCCCTGCTGACGAGTGCCGGTCTTCCCGGTGCCGGTCCTCCCGGCGGGCCGGCGGGCGGAGGACTGCGAGGAACGGCTGCGGGGCGGGGTCACCGTGGGCATCCACCTTCCTCACTTTCCTCATCGCACTGCTCGGGTCACTCGGGCCTCATCGGGGGCTGCGCTGGCTCGGGGCGGAGATGTCGGACGATCCCCCTCCGACCGCCGGCAGCGTCTCATCCGATCGTAGGTTCGGACGGACGTCTCCCCGGGCATCGGCACGCGGGCCGGGCACGGTTGAGGGATTTCGCAGGGTGTTCCCCGGCACGCTGCCCGGGGAGAGCACCTCGCCGTCGGAGAGCCGGATGTACTCCGGGGTGAGATCGCGGGTCATCCCGAGCTCCTCGGCGGCCGCCGCGATGTTCTGCGGGCTCTCCCGGTAGGAGATGTCCTCGGTCAGCCGGTCGCGCTCCTCGTGGAGGCGGGCCTGCTCGGCGGTGAGCTGCTCGACCCGGTAGGTGCTGTGGGAGATCGTGATGTTGAGGAGGAGCACGCCGAGGATGCCGAGCACGATGATGCCGACGCAGATCACGGAGAACGGCATCCGGCGCCGTGCGGCCTGCGGGACGACGAGCCGGAGGCGCGAGATCTCCGCGTCGCGCAGCGGGGTGGCCGCGCGCTTGCGGGCCGGAGCGGTGTGGACGGCCTGGGCGAGTGGACTCATGGTGCCGGCTCCCTCGTCTTGCTCACGGCCCGCAGGCGCACGCTCGCGGCCCGCGGGTTGGATTCGGTCTCCGCGGCGTCGGCCTTCTCCGCGCCGCGGGTGATCTCGCACAGCCAGGGCTGCAGGTGGTCGGGGACGACGGGCAGCTCCGGGGGTGCCGCGGCGGTGGTCCCGGCCTTGAAGATCCGCTTGACGATGATGTCCTCGAGCGACTGGTAGGACTCGACGACGGCCACTCCCCCGACGTGGAGCAGGTCGAGCACCGCCGGGAGCGCGACCTCGAGGATCGCGAGCTCGCGGTTGACCTCGATGCGCAGCGCCTGGAAGGTCCGCTTGGCCGGGTGCGAGCGCTTGCGCGCGCCCTTGGGCTCGGGGATCACCCGCTGGAGCATCGCGGCGAGCTGCTCGGAGGTGGTCCAGGGCCGCTGCTCCCGGTCGGCGACGACGACCCGGGCGATCTTGCGGGCGAAGCGCTCCTCGCCGTACTCGGCGATGATCCGGGCGAGCGCGGCCTCGGAGTACGTGTTGAGGACGTCGGCGGCGGTGAGCGCGTCGTCCGGGTCCATCCGCATGTCGAGCGGGGCCCGGCGGGAGTAGGAGAAGCCGCGCTCGTCCTCGTCGAGCTGGAGGGAGGACACGCCGAGGTCGAACAGGGCTGCGGAGATCGCGTCGAAGCCGTGGTCGGCGAGGGCCGCGGGGATGATGTCGTCGGTCCCGTGGACGGGGACGAAGCGTTCCCCGAACGGGGCCAGACGCTCGCTCGCGATCGCGATCGCCTCGGGGTCGCGGTCGACGCCGAGGAGGACGACGTCCTCGAAGGCTGCGAGCACGCCCTCGCTGTGCCCGCCCATCCCGAGCGTGGCGTCGACGACGACGGGGGTGCGGCCGGCCTCGCGGGCGGCGGCGACGCCGATCCCGAGGAGCTCGACGCAGCGGTCGAGGAGCACGGGGGTGTGACGGTTCTCGACCACGGGCGCCTCCTCTCGGCGTCGGTTCGGACAGTGCTGCGATCTCTCACTCGATCCAGAACCTCGCCCGCCCGTCGCCCTGGCACCGGGGAAGTGTGACAGGACCCGTGGCTTCGGAACCGGGGAAGTATCCCGAAACCTGCGGCGGACGAGGATCTCAACCGAGTGCTCAGATCACTCCGGGAATCACCTCGTCGGTGCGCTCGGCGAATCCCTGCTCCGTTTCGGCCAGGTAGCGCTCCCAGGTGGGGGCGTCCCAGATCTCGACACGGTTGCCCATGCCGATGACCGCGAGGTCGCGGTCGAGCGAGGCGTACTGGCGCAGGATCTGCGGAATGGTGATCCGCCCCTGCTTGTCCGGCTGCTCGGCCGAGGCCCCGGAGAGGAACATGCGCAGATAGTCGCGGGCGTCCTTGCTGGTCATGGGCGCCGCTCGCATCTGCTCGTGGACGGACTCGAACTCCCGGGCGGAGAACAGGGTGAGGCAGTGCTCCTGTCCCCGGGTCAGCACCAGTCCGTTCGCGAGCTCCTCCCGAAACTTCGCGGGCAGGATGAGCCGGCCCTTGTCATCGAGCCGCTGCAGGTGCGTGCCCAAGAACATGCCGTCTCACCCCTTTCGAAACCCGTCGGCTCCGATGCGGCCCACTGTACTCCACTTTCCCCCACGATTTGCCTCAATTTTTCCTGAATGCGCTCTTCAGACCCTGTTTCCCCAGGTCAACCGCGTGGAGGAAAGTGGGGGAAATGTGCTTGAACGTGGTGGGAGCGGGGCGCGACGGGCCTCTCCGGCGGGGTTCGAGGCGCCCGCGGGCCCGGTTTCCCGCCCGGATTCCCGGGGCGGTGGGTCGCCGGGGAGGGGAGTGGGGGGGCGGACGTGGAGGGAAGTGGGGAGGGTGGTGGAGCGCGGTGGGGCGGGCGCCTCGGGAGGGGGGTCGATCACCTTCCGGCGGGCGCCTCGGGAGGGGTGGGGAGGGATGTGGATCCGGCCCGAGGTGGAGCGCGGCGGCCGGGTGCGCGACAATGGACGAATGAGCTATCCGAGCGAATCCGACCAGCCCACCTCGCGCCGCGCCGCCCGCACCGGCGGGTACCCCCAGGTCGCCGCCCAGCAGCCAGCCGCGGCCGGCGGGGACTCCCGCCTCATGGCGGGCACCGGGGTCGGCTCCCAGTCGACCGATCCCGCCCTGTCGCAGGTCCAGCAGATCGCCGGCCAGGCCCGCCAGGCGATGAACTCCGTGCTCGAGGGCAAGGACCACGCCGTCCGGCTCGCGCTCATCACGCTGCTCGCCGGCGGCCACCTGCTGCTCGAGGACGTGCCCGGCGTGGGCAAGACGCTGCTGGCGAAGTCGCTCGGCCGCGTCGTCGACGGCTCGGTGCGCCGGATCCAGTTCACCCCGGACCTGCTGCCCTCCGACGTGCTCGGCGTCAACCTCTTCAACCAGGAGTCGCGGCACTTCGAGTTCCGGCCCGGCCCGGTGTTCGCGAACATCGTCATCGCCGACGAGATCAACCGCGCCTCCCCCAAGACGCAGTCGGCGATGCTCGAGTGCATGGCCGAATCGCAGGCGAGCATCGACGGCACGACTTACCGGATGCCCGACCCGTTCATGGTCGTCGCCACCCAGAACCCCATCGACATGGAGGGCACGTACAGCCTGCCCGAGGCGCAGCGCGACCGCTTCATGGCCCGGATCTCGATCGGCTACCCGAGCGCCCAGGCGGAGGTCGACATGCTCGACCACCACGTCGACCACGACCCGCTCGCCGGCCTCGCGGCGGTGACGAGCCTCGAGTCGATCATGCAGGCGCGCGACACCGTGCGCCGCATCACCGCCACCCCGGAGCTGCGGACCTACATCGTGTCGCTCCTCGAGGCCACCCGCCGCGACCCCGCGGTGGCGCTCGGCGCCTCGCCCCGCGGCGGAGTCCAGCTGCTCCGCGCGGCGAAGGCGCTCGCCGTCCTCAGCGGCCGCTCCTACGTCACCCCCGACGACGTCCAGTCGCTCGCCGTCGACGTCCTCGCCCACCGCGTCATCGCGAAGGACGACGACGATCCGCAGGCGTCGGCGGACATCGTGTCCCAGGTCGTGTCGCGCACCCCCGTGCACTGATGCGCCTCACCACCGCGGGGATCGTCTTCACCCTGGCCGGCATCACGCTGTGCGTGGCGGCCTACCGGTTCTCCCTGCCCGGCCTGCTGCCGGCGGGGATCCTGCTCCTCGGGCTCGTGCTGCTCAGCGTCGTCCTCGCCTTCTTCTCCGGCGCCCGGCTCGCCGCCGTGCTCGACGCGCGCACCCGCCGGGTCGACGGCGTGCCCGTCGCCGAGGTCGGCGCACCGCTCGACCTGCGCGCCGCCCTGACCAACCGGACCCCGCTGTCGCTCGGCGCCTTCGAGGTCGAGTTCGTCCCCCGGGAGGGGTTCGGCGAGACGCGCGGTCTGCGGATCCCCGGCATGGACCCCGGCGGCACGATCACCATCGACGCCGACTTCGCCCCCGACCGGCGCGGGATGTCCGGGCTGCAGGCGGTGAAGTCCGTCATCGACGGGCCGTTCGGCCTGTGCAGCGTGACGAAGACGGTCCACCGGGAGTTCCCGGTCGCCGTGTCGACCCCGATCCAGCGCGTCGGCCTGCCCGTGTCGGCCGGGATCGCCCGGCCGATGAGCGACAGCCCGCAGGTGGTGCGCGGGGACACGAGCCGCGACTTCCACACCCGCGAGTACGTCCCCGGCGACGATCTCCGCCACATCCACTGGGCCTCGACCGCCCGGGTGGGCGAGCTCATGGTCCGGCAGGAGGCCGAGGAGGAGACGCCCTTCGCCGCGGTCGTCCTCGACACCGCCGGCCTCACTGCCGGCGACCACCCGACCGAGGTGCTGATCTCCGGGGCGGCCTCCCTGACGACCGCCTATCTGCGCGCCGGGTACGACGTCCTGTTCTACGCCGAGGGCCGCCGCGAGGTGCTGTCCGGGCGCCGCGGCGAGGACCGGCTGCGGCTTCTCACCGCCCGCTACGCCGCCGGCGGGACGGAGCTGCCCGGCGAGCTCGGCCGGCTCGGCTCCGTGGTCGCCGCGATCGTGTGCGCCCCCTCCCCCGCCCGCGCCGACGAGATCGCCGGCCACCTGCCGCGCAAGACCTCCGTCCGCCGGCTCACCGCAGACGAGGTAGCGGACTCCGCAGGGCTCGACTCCGAGCTGTTCGGGCACCGCCTCGCGCTGCCGGAGTCCTGGACGCGCCGCACCCGAAGGAGCCGCCGATGACCGCCGCGCCCGCAGCGGCCGGGACCGCCCCGCGCACCCCGCCGATCCTCCTGCCCGCGCTCCTCGTGCTGCTCGCGATGACCCTCGCCGCGGTGAGCATGACCGCGGTGTTCACCGACACCGTGTGGCTCGTCCAGGTCCTCGCGATGACCGCGGTCGTGCTCCTCACCGGTGCGGTGTTCCGCGCCGTGCCCGCGCTGCGCGCCACCGGGATGACGGTGATCGCCCAGTTCGTCGTCGCGGCGCTCGCCGCCGTCTACCTCTGCGTCCCGGAGACGCTCACCGCCGGGGTGGTGCCGAGCGGCTCCTCGTTCGGCCATCTGTTCGCCCAGCTCGCCGCCGGCATCGACGACATCTACAGCACCACCGCCCCGGCGCAGAGCACCCCGGGCTTCCGGACGATCCTCACCGTCGGCTTCGGGCTCATCACCATGCTCATCGACGGCCTCGTGTCCGACATCCGGGCGCCCAAGGTCGCCGGCATCCTGCTGCTCCTCGTCTACATCATCCCGGTGCTCCTCGCTCCGCGGGAGCTGCGCTGGTGGCACTTCGCGGTCATCGCCGCGGCCTTCCTCCTCCTCATGCTCTCGAGCTATGTGGGATCAGTGCATCTGCGCTCCCCCGCGACCGCGATCACCGCCGGCGCGCTCGCGCTCGCGCTCGGCGTCGGCCTGCCGGTGCTCCTGCCCGACATCGCGGTGCGGCCCGACCAGCCGGTCAACGCGCAGGGCGACCTCACGGTGATCAACCCGTTCCTCGACCTCAAACAGGACCTCAACACCGACGACGACTCGATGGCGTTCACGTACACCACCGACGACCCGCTCGCCCCGCCGATCCGGCTGACCTCGGTGAGCGACTTCGACGGGACCACGTGGATGCCCGCGGAGTTCGACCTCGACCCCTTCGCCGTCGCGGTCGACGGGATGCCGAGCGCCCCCGGCGTGTCCGCCGACACCCGCACCGCCGAGCGGCGCACCGACATCAGCATCGTCGACCTCGACCAGCAGCACCTGCCGGCGCCCTACGCCCCGCAGTCCGTCGACGGCGTGTCCCGGCGCTGGATCTACGACGCGCAGACGCTGACGATCGTCGGCAACGGCGAGATCACCGCCGGTGCGCAGTACGGCGTCGACTACCTCTCCGTCGAACCCACCGCCGAGGCGCTGCGTGAGGCCGGGCCGGTGTCCGCGACGGAGTTCGAGGACCTGCTCGCACTGCCGCAGGACACTCCGCAGATCATCGCCGACACCGCCGACCAGGTCACCGCGGGCTCGGAGAACGAGTGGGAGAAGGCCGTCGCGCTCCAGGAGTACTTCCACTCCGGCGAGTTCACCTACTCCACCGATGCACCCGAGGAGGCCTCCGGCGACGTGCTCGCGGACTTCCTCGAGGACAAGCAGGGCTACTGCGTCCAGTTCTCCGGGGCGATGACCGCGATGGCCCGCTCGCTCGGCATCCCGGCGCGGATCGGCGTCGGCTTCACCGGCGGCACCGCGACCGGCGAGGGCGCCTACGAGGTGCGCATCAACCAGGCCCACGCCTGGCCCGAGCTGTGGTTCGAGGGCACCGGCTGGGTGCGCTTCGAGCCCACCCCGGGCGGACCAGCCGGCACTCCCCCGCCGTGGACCGAGGCCGGCGGCTCCGACGAGCCGGAGGAGACCGCCTCGCCCGAGCCCACCGAGGAGCCGACGACCGAGGAGCCGGACTCCGGCACCGAGGACGCCGGTGAGCCGACCGCCGAGGCAACCGAGGACACCACCGGCGGCGACGCCGCCTCGTCCGGCCCCTCCTGGCCGCTCATCGTCCTCCTCGTCGCGCTCGCCCTCGTCCTCCTCGCGCTCCCGGCGCTGCTGCGGCTGCTCGCCGCCGGCCGTCGCCTGCGCGATCCGCTCGACCCCGAGCGGGTGTGGGAGGAGATCCGCGCGCTCGCCCGCGACCACGGGATGCCGCTGTCGCCGGCGATCACGGTGCGCGAGCACCTCGAGCGGCTCGGGGAGCTCGTCCCGGGCCCCGAGCGCGAGGGGCTCGCGGAGATCGGCCGGGCGGTCGACGAGTCCCGGTACGCCGGGGCCGTGCGCACCGAGCTCGACGGCGCCCGGGTGCGCTCGACGCTCGGCGCCCTGCGCGAAGGGCTGCGGAAGCAGGCCGGCGCCGCGGCGGGGGTGCGCGCGCGCCTGTGGCCGGCGAGCGTCTTCGGCCTCCGCTGACCCGAGGTCCGCGCTCCCGTCGAGCTGTCATTCATGCTCGATCCCTCCGTCGAACTGCCGTTCGTGCTCGATTCCCGGCCCGGATCTCGAGCAGGAACGGCAGGTCGACGGCATGGGTGAGCAGAAATGGCAGGTCGACGGACCTCGGCGCGCTCGGGCACAGGCGGCAGGTCGACGGAGTGGCCGGGCGACCAAGGGCACGACGCGGATCGGCCCCGGACGGGTGTCCGGGGCCGATCCGTGTCCGCGTGGTGCTCGGGTCAGGGGTCGCGGTTGATCATTCGTCGCGGCGGCGCTTGTCCCAGCGGTCCTCGAGGCGATCCATGAAGCCGCCGTTCGCGCCGCCGGCGGCGCTCTTCGCCCTACCCGGCGCACGGGTCGTGGAATCGGCGGCGCCGGTGGGCGCCGCGGACGGGGCATCGTTCCCGGCGACCGCCCAATAGCCGCCGAGCACCATGATCGCGAAGCCGATCACCCCGCCGATGACGTTGAAGGGGAGCTCGAAGAGATAGATCGAGGCGACGACCACGGCCGCCCCGGCGATGAGCGCGAGCGCACCGCCGACGAACCGCTTGGCCGAGATCGGCGAGCCGGCTTCGCTGCGCGGCTGCGTGATGTTCTGGGCGAAGCGGGGGTCCTCGCTGCGCAGTTGCTTCTCGAGCTGATCGAGCAGCTGTTGTTCATGGTCCGAAAGCGGCATGCCGGCCCCCTAGTGCACACGCGGAAAACTGAGTATCCCCATCATAGTCCGCCGACGCCGAGTTGGACATCCGGCCGCAGCCATTGGTCGGAATCTCTGACGAACCACTCAGCCTCCCCGGTCGCGCTTCCTCCGCATCAAGGATGCTTGGCTGATCGCCGCGCTCCCGAACCGCTGTCGCACGGCGTCGAGGGCGAGTTCGGCCTCGCGCGGCGAGTGCTCGGGCTCGTCGAGCGTGGACTGGCGCCCGGCGGCGGAGATGTCGACGAGGTCGGCGGCCCGCAGCCCGAGCAGCCGCACCGGCTGCGCGTGCGCCTCGCGGAGCCGGTGGAGGGCCGGCAGCAGCGCCTCGTGGAGCTCGGTGGCGACGTCGGACGGGGCGGCGAGCGTGACCGAGCGGGAGAAGGTGGTGAAGTCCGCCAGCCGGTACTTGAGCCCGACGACCGCCGCCGCCTTGCCCTCGCCGCGCAGGCGGGAGGCCACGGTGTCGGCGAGCCGGAGCAGCTCGAGCTCGAGCACTGCGGGGTCCGCGACGTCGTGCGGGAAGGTGTGCTCGCCGCTGATCGTGTGGTCCCGCGCGGAGCTGTGGACCGTGCGCCCGTCACGGCCGTGGGCGTAGCCGTGGAGCGTGATCCCCGCGGAGCCGAGGATGCGCTGCAGCCAGGCGGGGTCGGCATCGGCGAGCTGGGCGATCTGCCGGATGCCGTAGCGGGCGAGCACCGACTGCGTGCGGGCACCCACCCCGGGCAGCGCCTCGACCGGCATCGGGCGGAGGAAGTCGGCGACCTCGGCGACGGGGACGACGAGCAGACCGTCGGGCTTGGCCCGGGCCGAGGCGAGCTTCGCCACCACCATGCTGTCGGCCGCACCGATCGACGCGGCCAGTCCGGTGCGCTCCCGGATCGCTGCCCGCAGGTCCGCGGCGATGCGCGCGGGGCGGCCGAGCCGGCGCAGCGCGGAGCTCACATCGAGGTAGCCCTCGTCGACGCTGACCTGCGCGTAGTCCTCGGTGACCGTGGACACGACCTCGAACACCTGGCGGGAGAACGCGCCGTAGCGGCCCTTCGAGGGCGGGATCACCGTGGCGTGCGGGCACAGGGCGACCGCCCGGGACATCGGCATCGCCGCGTGGACGCCGTATTCGCGGGCCTCGTAGCTCGCCGACACCACGACCCCGCGGCCGCTGCGACCGCCGACGATGACTGCGGTGCCGATGAGCTCGGGGCGCTCGAGGAGCTCGACGGACACGAAGAAGGCGTCCATGTCGAGGTGGAGGATCGTGCACCCGGTGTCGTCGGTGCCGAGCGCGGCGAGGTCCCCGCCGGAGCGCGACAGCTGCTTTCGACTCATCTCACCCCTGCCCGGTAAACTCGAGAGCATGATACATCGAATCGCGCTCATGGGCGCCGGACTCGCGACCGCTGCGGCGCTGACCGCCTGCACCGCTCCGGACCCCGTCACGGAGGAGTCCTCTCCCGCGGCGGCCGAGTCCGCCGAGCCGACCGAGGAGGAGCGGACCCCCGGTGTGATGACCACCCAGGGTGCCCTGCTGCCCGATTTCCCGGCCGCGATCGAGCAGCTCCCCGACAGCGAGATCATCTCCTCCTCGCTCGGCACCGTCGACGCCGGGGAGGCCGGACAGTCCGCAGATGCATCCGCCCCGGCCGAGGGCGAGGAGGCCCCCGAGGGCGAGGAGGCGCCGGCCGAGCAGGTCAACGCGGCGCTCGTCATGCGCACCGACATGTCCGAGGAGGACATCCTGTCCTTCTACACCGAGTCCCTCGAGGGCCACGGCTTCGCCGCGGTCGGCGAGGCCGGGTCGAAGGACGGCGTGACCACGCAGGCGTTCCACGCCGAGGGCGACGCGCAGACCGTGTCCGTCTCGATCGGCCCCGACCCCGACGACGAGGCGAAGCGCCTCGTGACCGTCGGCGGCGTGGTCGCTCCGTGAGCCGGCTCACCCCACCGGCCGCCGTCATCGAGCGGGTCGACACCGCGCTCGCCGAGTCACTGAGCGCCGCAGCGGACTCCTTCGCCGCGATCTCACCGAGCGCCGCGGAGCTCATCGACCCGATCCGCGAGTTCACCGCGAAGGGCAAGCGGATCCGCGCGCTCATCACCTGGTGGGGCTTCGAGCTCGGCGGCGGCGACGCGGCTGCGGAGCCCGGCATCGCCCGGGTCGCCGCGTCCGTCGAGCTGCTCCATGCCGCAGCCCTCATCCACGACGACATCATCGACGACTCCGACACCCGCCGCGGGCGTCCGGCCGTCCATGCCGCGCACCGCACCGCGCACGCCGAGCGCGGCTGGGCCGGTGACGCCGCCCTCTACGGCACCGGCGCCGGGATCATCGCCGGCGACCTGTGCCTGTCGCTGAGCGAGGAGATCTACAGCTCCGCCGGGCTCTCCCGGCTCGCGGAGCCCGAGGCCGTCCGCCGGCACGACGACTTCCGCCGCGAGGTCATGGTCGGCCAGTTCCTCGACATCCGGCTCCAGGCCGCACCGGTGGAGCCCGCGGACCTCATCGATCGCGCCCGCGAGGTGCTCACCTACAAGTCCGCGAAGTACTCCGTCGAGCACCCGCTCCTGCTCGGTGCCGCGCTCGGCGGCGCGGACGAGGACCAGCTCGCCGCGCTCGCAGAGTTCGGGCTGCCGCTCGGGCGCGCCTTCCAGCTCCGCGACGACGAGCTCGGCGTGTTCGGGGACCCGCAGGTCACCGGCAAGCCCGCCGGGGACGACCTGCGCCAGGGCAAGAAGACCGTGCTCGTCGGCTCCGCCCTCACCCGCCTCGATCCGGACACCGCCGCCTGGTTCGCCGAGCGCCTCGGCGCCGCGGACCTCACCGATGCGGAGATCGGCCGAATGGAGGAGCTGCTGATCTCGACCGGCGCGCTCGCCGCGTTCGAGGAGCAGATTGATGCGGAGACCACCCGCGCGGAGTCCGCGCTCGCCGAGCTCCCGCTCGCCGCGACGGACCGCGCGCTGCTCGAGGCGTACATCCTCCGGCTCACCCGCCGCGCCGCCTGACGCCGGCTCCGCGACGCCGATCGCGACGGCTCGGTGAGCGCGGCGCGGCTCAGCAGTCCGGGGGTCGAGTCAGCCGGGTGGATCAGCTGGCCGGGAGCCGGATCAGAAGGCCAGGGCCTGGGCGCGGCGGCGCACCTCGCCCTTGTTGTTCGCCCGGAGCAGGTCGATCGGCCGCCCGGGCAGCGTGTCGTCGGGGGTGAAGAGCCAGGCGATCGCCGCCTCGGCGTCGTAGCCTGCATCCTCGAGGAGGATGAGGGTGCCCTTGAGCGCCGGGACGGGTGCCTCGCCGTCGATGAAGAGGGCCGGCACCCGGAACACCATCGGGTCGCCGTGCTTGAATCCGGCGATCGCCCGGTCCTCGACCCAGCGCCGCACCTTCGAGATGCCGACGCCGGTGTCCTCGGCGATATCGGGCAGGGTCGTCCATTCCTCTACGAGGGTCTCTGCTGTGCTCACCCGTCCAGGGTACTGCCCGACACGCCGGGCGCGCACGCTCACCCGATTCTGCGCCGTCTCCTCGCTAGGCTGGTCATGACTCCATCCGCAGCTTGTCTTCCCCCTATGAACTGCAGGTCATCGCATGAGCACTCCAGCGACGCGTCCCGCCTCACCGCGGGCCCGACGGGCGTACAGCACTGCCGCCGCGTCCGCGCCCCTCATGGTCGCCGCCCTCCTCGCGGGCACCGCTCCCGCTCAGGCCGCGCACCCCGATGCCCCCGGCTCCCCGCTGCAGCCGGATTCCCGTCCTGCCCCGGCCCCCGGCCCCACCGCACCGCTCGAGGCGGCCGCGGCACCCGTCACCGAGGCTCCCCAGCTTCCCTTCGTCGTCGACGGGCCCGGCTTCACCTCGGGCACCACGACCGCCGCGGTCCCGGTGTCCCACGGCGGGCGCACCTACCAGGTGCGGACCGGGGACACGGTGATCTCCATCGCCGCGAAGCACGGGGTGTCCGCCCCCGCCCTGCTCGAGCTCAACCGCCTGCGCGGGAAGGCGGACGTCCGCCCCGGCCAGGTCCTCTCCCTGCCCGAGCAGGCCTCGGTCCCGGCGCCGGCCGGGCACCGTGTGCGCCCCGGTGATACGCTCGCCGCGATCGCGCACCGGCACGGCACCACCGTCCCGGCGCTCCAGCGGGCGAACGCGATGGGCACCTCGACGGTCCTGCGCACCGGGGAGCTCCTCGCGCTCTCCGGCACCGGCGCATCGAGCCAGCGGCCCTCGCCGCCCGCCGTCACCGACCTCCCCCATCTGCCGCGCGCCTTCGAGGGCCGCGCCTACCCCGCCGCGGTCCACACCGCCGCTCGGATCAACAAACAGACCCTCGCCGCCCGCCCGGCCCCGCACCGGACGGAGATCACCGCGCTCGTCGCCTCGATCGCCCGGCAGCTCGGCGTCGACCCGAGCCTCGCGCTCGCCGTCGCCCAGCAGGAGTCCGGGTTCAATCAGCGCGTCGTGTCCCCGGCGAACGCGATCGGCGTCATGCAGGTCTCGCCGGCCGCCGGGGCCTGGGCGGGACAGCTCGCCGGCCGCGATCTCGACATCCTCGACGCCGCGGACAACATCACCGCCGGCACGGCGATCCTGCGCTGGCTCACCCGCACCGCGGACTCCGAGTCGCAGGCACTCGCGGGCTACTACCAGGGGCTGAGCTCGGTGCAGGAGAACGGACCCTACGCGGACACCCGGCGCTACGTGCGCGCAGTGCAGGTCCAGAAGGACCGATTCAGGACACAGGAGCAGAAATCATGATGGCCCTCCAGGACCCGCTGCTCGGCATCGTGCTCGACGAGCGGTACCGCATCGAGGCGGTCGTCGCCCGCGGCGGCATGGCCATGGTGTACCGCGGCACCGACCTGCGGCTCGACCGCGAGGTCGCGATCAAGGTCATGCACGCCCACCTGCTCAGCGACGACACCTTCGTCGAGCGCTTCAAGCGCGAGGCGATCAACGCCGCGCGCCTCAGCCACCCCAACCTCGTCGCCGTCCACGACCAGGGTCGCGACGGCGACGTCGTCTACCTCGTCATGGAGTACCTCGAGTCGGTGACGCTGCGCAAGGAGCTGGGGCACCGCGGCCGGCTCAGCCCGCGCCAGGCGATCGTCGTCATGGACTCGATCCTCGCAGCGCTCGAGGCTGTCCACGCCGCCGGCATCATCCACCGCGACCTCAAGCCGGACAATGTGCTGCTCGGCACCGACGGCCAGATCAAGCTCGCCGATTTCGGCCTCGCCCGGGCGGTGACGAGCGCGACGACGACGAAGACGCTGATCGGCACGGTCGGCTACGTCGCCCCGGAGCTCGTCACCCGCACGGGAGCCGACGCGCGCACCGACCTCTACACGCTCGGCATCATGTTCTACGAGATGCTCACCGGCTCCCAGCCGTACACCGACGAGGTGCCGATCCAGGTCGCCTACCGTCACGTCCACGATTCGGTGCCCGCCCCCTCGGAATCGCGCGCCGGGATCAGCCCCCTGCTCGACGCGATCGTGCTGTGGGCGACCTCCCGCGAGCCCGACGACCGGCCGGGCGGCGCGAGCGCCCTGCGCACCGCGCTCACCGAGGCGCGGATGTCGCTCTCCGAGGCCGAGCTCGACCTCGCCACCGGCGACGGCGACCCCACCGCCCACTCCCCCGTGCTCACCGCGACGATGGTCATCGACGAGGATCCAGAGCAGCCCGAGCCCAAGGAGCCGCGGGCGCGCACCGACGAGATCCCCTACCTCGCCGACGAGGAGGACGACGACGCGGAGCGGGACGTCGACACCGGAGCCGCACAGGACTCCCGGGTCGCCGCTGCCGGTGCTTCCGCCGGTGCGCACGGGGCGGCGGGTTCCACCGGTCCCGGTCGCACGAAGCGCACCCGGATGCTCGCCGGGTCCGGCGGCGGGCCCCACGGCGGCGCGGGCACCCGTCCGGGCGGTCGCCGCGGGCCGCGCAAGCGGGTCGCCGGAGTGCTCGCCGCCGCTGTCGCGCTCGGCCTTGTGGCCTGGGGCGTGACACCCACGGAGGAGCCGATGGCAGCGGTGCCCGCCGCGGTCGCCGGCCAGGATCAGCGCGACGCCTCCCGCACCATCACCGATGCCGGGCTCGAGGTCCGCACCCACGAGGTCTTCAACACCGCAGTGCCGGCGGGCAAGGTCGTCGGCACCGAACCGGGGCCGGGCACCGAGCTCGCCCCGGACTCCGTCGTCACCGTGCTCGTGTCGAAGGGCGAGGAGCTGTTCGGCACCCCGGACACCGCCGGCGGCACCGAGGAGGAGGCGCGCACCGCGCTCGAGGAGGCCGGCCTCACCGTCGGCACGGTGTCGCGCGAGCACTCGTCGAGCGTGCCCGACGGCGAAGTCATGTCCCAGTCGGTGGAGGCCGGCGCACAGGTGTCGCCGGGCACCGCGGTCGACCTCGTCGTGTCGAAGGGCGTCGCCCCGGTCACCGTGCCGATCGTCACCGGGCTCGAGTACGACACCGCGTTCGGCAAGCTCACCCGCCTGGGCTTCCTCGTGGCGAAGGAGGAGAAGTACGACGACTCCGTCGAGAAGGGACGCGTGATCTCGCAGTGGCCGCGCGGAGAGAAGCAGGTGGGCCCGGGCGAGCTCGTCATCCTCACCGTGTCGAAGGGCAAGGAGCCCGCCGACGGCGAGAAGAAGGACGAGGCGGAGTCCGAGGAGAAGACGGACTGACTCCGGATCAGGCGTTCTCGGCGAGGCTGCGGGCGAGGATCTCCCCGGCGCGCCGGGCATCCTCGGCGGACACGTCGAGGTGCGTGACGATCCGCACCGAATCCTCGTCCATGACCGACACCCGCACCCCGGAGGCCTCGGTCGCCGCGGCGTAGGCCTGCGCGTCGAGTCCGGTGGGGCCGAGGTCGATGAAGACGATGTTCGTGTCCACGGTGTCCGGGTCGACGACCGCCGGGTCGACCTCGGCGATGGCGCGGGCGATCCGGGCCGCGGCCGCGTTGTCCTCGGCCAGTCGCTCGAGGTTGTGCTCGAGCGCCCACAGGCCGGCCGCGGCGAGGATCCCCGCCTGTCGCATGCCCCCGCCGTAGCGCTTGCGGAGTACGCGCGCCTCGGCGATGAGCTCGGCGGAGCCGACGAGCACGCTGCCCACCGGCGCTCCGAGCCCCTTGGACAGGCACAGGGAGACCGAGTCGGCGAGCGCGCCGTACTCCCCCAGTCCGACCCCGGTGGCCGCGGCGGCGTTCGCGATCCGCGCGCCGTCGACGTGGACGGAGACCCCGAGCTCGCGGGTGCGCGCGTGGAGGGTGCGCAGCTGCTCGATGTCGGCGACCCGGCCCCCGCTGAAGTTGTGGGTGTTCTCCACCGAGATCACCGCGGTGCCCACCTGGTTGTAGCCGCGCGGGCGGCTCACCATGGACAGCGCCTGCGCGGCGTCGAAGGTGCCGTCGGCCGACACCCAGGTGCGGGAGGTGACGCCGGCCAGCGCAGCGTGCCCGCCGCACTCGGCGCGCAGGATGTGCGCGCGGTGGTCGGCGAGCACCTCCCAGCCGCGGGGCACCTGCGCGGCGATGCCGAGCATGTTCGTCATCGACCCCGAGGGGCAGAACAGGCCCGCCTCATGGGACAGCAGTCCAGCCACCTGCTCCTCGAGGGCATTGATCGTGGGGTCCTCGCCGTAGACGTCGTCGCCCACCTCGGCCTCGGCCATCGCGCGGCGCATGTCCGGCGTGGGGCGGGTGACGGTGTCGGAGCGCAGATCGATCATCGGGGCCCTCCCGGGGTGTGTGCGGATGCCGTGGGTGCGGGGCGTCGCGGTCGCGGGGGTTCCCCGCCGGTGCGGTGCTCCGGTCCCGGCCTCGTCAGTGCTGGGTCTTCTGGCGGTCGGTGAGGTACTCCGCGACCTGGAAGGCCATCTCGAGGGACTGGTCGTGGTTGAGGCGCGGGTCGACGAGCGTCTCGTAGCGCCGCCGCAGGCCTTCCTCGTCGATCTCGGAGGCCCCGCCGAGCACCTCGGTGACGTCGTCGCCGGTGAGCTCGATGTGGAGGCCGCCGGGGATCGTGCCGGCGTCGTAGTGGGCGTCGAAGAAGCCGGCGACCTCGCCCATGACGTCCTCGAAGCGACGGGTCTTGTAGCCGGTGTTCGAGGTGATGGTGTTGCCGTGCATGGGATCGCACACCCAGGTGACCTGGGGCAGGCGATCGCCGATATCCCCGAGGAGCTTCGGGAGGCGCTCGCGGATGACCTCGGCGCCCATCCGGGTGATGAAGGTCAGGCGGCCGGGCTCGCCCTTGGGGTCGAGCTTGTCGGCCAGCGCGAGCGCGTCGTCCGCGGTGGCGGTGGGTCCGAGCTTGACGCCGATCGGGTTCTTCACCCGCGACAGGAAGTCGACGTGGGCGGAGTCGAGCTGTCGGGTCCGCTCGCCGATCCACAGGAAGTGGCCCGACACGTCGTAGGGGTCGCCGGTGCGGGAGTCGATCCGGGTGAGAGCGCGCTCGTACTCGAGCAGGAGCGCCTCGTGGGCGGAGAAGAACTGGACGGAGCCGATCGCGTCGAAATCGGCTCCGCACGCGTCCATGAACTTGAGCGCGCGATCGATCTCGCGGGCGAGCTGCTCGTAGCGGTGGTAGTTCGGGTTCGAGCCGAGGAAGCCGCGGTTCCACTCGTGGACGAGGCGCAGGTCCGCGAAGCCGCCGGTGGTGAAGGCGCGGATGAGATTGAGCGTCGACGAGGACACGTGGTAGGCGTCGAGCAGCCGGTTCGGGTCGTGACGGCGCGCCTCGGGGGTGAACTCGTGGTCGTTGACGATGTCGCCGCGGTAGGACGGCAGCGTCACACCGTCGCGGGTCTCCATGTCCGAGGACCGCGGTTTGGCGAACTGCCCGGCCATCCGGCCGATCTTGACGACCGGCAGGGATCCGCCGTAGGTGAGGACGACGGCCATCTGGAGCACCGTCTGCACACGGCGCCGGATGGCGTCGGCGGAGGCGCTGGCGAAGGACTCCGCGCAGTCTCCCCCGGCGAGCACGAAGGCCTCACCGCGGGACGCCTGCGCGATGTGGTCGCGCAGCCGGTCGGCCTCGCCGGCGAAGATCAGGGGCGGCACCTCGCGCAGGCGGTCGAGGACCCCTGCGAGCTCCTCGGCGTCCTGATACGTCGGCTGCTGCAGCGGCTCGAGAGAGCGCCAGGCGTCGAGACCGGCGATGGTCTCCTCGCTGGCCTCGGCCTGTCCGGCGGCTTCGTACAGTCGGCTGGTATTCAAGCTCACGGATGTCTCACCTGGTTCGATCGTTGTGATGGGGCGGGCGGGTGCGGGACGTGCGGCGGCTCAGGACCGGCCCTCGAAGTCCTCGGGCGACACGTGGTCGAGGAACTCGCGGAACTGCGCGACCTCCTCCTCGTCGGGCGCCGGGGCGTCGATGCCGTTCTCCGCGACGACCTCCTCGGCCGCATAGACCGGGCTGTCGGCGATGAGCGCCATCGCGATCGCGTCGGAAGGTCGGGCGGAGATCGTCTTGCCGGCCTCGGTGCGGAGCTCGGCGAGGAAGGTGTGGTTCTCCCGACCGGTGATCACGACTCGGCTCAGGCTGTCGCCGTGCGCTTCGAGGATGTCGAGCATGAGGTGGTGGCTCAGCGGCCGCGGCGGTGTCAGCCCGCGCTGCACGATCCCGATCGCGTTCGCCTCTGCGGCGCCGATCCAGATCGGCAGGAACCGGGGCAGGTTCACCGCCTTGAGCAGGAGGATGGGCTGGTTGGCGGGGAGCTCGATGCGCACCCCGACGACCTCGACTTCGACAGCGGCCATGGACAGCCCCGCCTCAGGCGGTCCGCGGTCGCTGCTGGAAGATCATCCGGAACTTGCCGATCTGCACGTCGGCACCGTTCTGCAGCTCCACGGAGTCGATGAGCTGCCGGCCCACGTAGGTGCCGTTGAGCGAACCGGTGTCGCGCAGGGTGAATCCGGCAGGGGTGCGGACGAACTCCGCGTGCTTGCGCGACACGGTCACGTCGTCGAGGAAGATGTCGGCGTTCGGGCTGCGCCCGACGGTGACGACATCGGTGTCGAGGAGGATCTGGGCACCGGCGTCCGGGCCGGAGACCACGACGAGCAGCGCATCGGAATCCTGCAGGTGCGCGAGATCCGGGACCGGGTGGATCTCACCGGTGTGCGGGTCGAGGAACCCTTGGAACTGCTGCGACTGGGGCTGCGAGTCCGCGGGCGCGGCCCGGCCGGAGTCGGTCTGGTGGTCCTGCGGTCCCCCGACGGCGCCGTAGGGCTGGCCCTGGGAGCCGTACTGACCCTGGTCCTGCGGCTGCTGCCACTGGCCCTGGTCGCCGTAGGGCTGGCCCTGCGAACCGTACTGACCCTGATCCTGCTGCTGCCACTGACCGTGCTGCGGCGCCGGTGCATCGTAGGGCTGCCCCTGGGAGCCGTAGGGCTGCTGTGCGCCGTACTGTCCCTGGTCCTGCGGCTGCTGCCACTGACCCTGGTCGCCGGACGGCTGCGCCTGCTGGGTGCCGTAGGCGTGGCCCTGGGAGCCGTTCTGCGGCTGCTGCCACTGCTCCTGGTGCACGGGGGCCTGCTGCCGGCTGTAGGGCTGTCCCTGCGAGCCGTACTGTCCCTGGTCCTGCGGCTGCTGCCACTGACCGTGCTGCGGCGCGGAACCGGCCTGGGCGTGCGGAGCGGGCGTGACAGGGGCGTGGTTCTGCGTCGGCGGCTGCGCGCCGCCGTCGGCCTCACCCTGCGGACCGGGCTGCTCGCCCTGGTCCCCGAACGGGAAGGTCTTCGGAGCCCGCTCCTCGTCGGTGCCGCCGTACCAGGGGGCCTGCGGGACTCCGGAGTCGTTCCGGGGGTCGTGCTGCTGGGACATCAGGCTCCCTCGCTTTCCACTTCCTGGCTGTACGTGTCTGCATCCATGAGCGCGTCCGCCTCGGCGGGGCTGCTCATCCTCACCTCGAAGAGCCAGCCGGCGCCGTAGGGGTCGGAGTTGACGGTCTCCGGGGTCTCGACGACCTCGTCGTTGACCGTGACGACCTCTCCGCTGACAGGGGCGACGACGTTGGACACACTCTTCGTGCTCTCGATCTCCCCGCAGGTCTCATCTGCGGTGATGGTGTCACCGACGGCAGGCAGGTCGACGAACACGACGTCTCCCAGGGAGTCCTGGGCGAAATCGCTGATCCCGACTCGGACGACGGCGTCCTGCCCCGTACCGGCGACCCATTCGTGATCGCGCGAGTACTTGAGGTCGGCCGGGAAGTCCAACTGAGCCATGTCATCTCCTGCGTCGTGTGGTGGTGCCACCAGCATAGCCGTTCGCCCACCTCAGGTAACATTCGGGCGACGAATTCGTCACACACCTTATCCGGGTGCTGTTCCGCGGTCGAGCGGGGCGCCGCACCCCTGCTCGGAGGCCGCTCGCCCGCCGGTCCCGGCTGCGCCCCTGACCAGCCATGATGCGGGCGTCGGTTCACGCACCTCCGGGTTCGGATCGCTCCGCGCACCGCCCCTGTTCAGCCGCCGCCCTCGCCACCCTTGTCGACGTCCTCGCCCTCGGCCGGGGCGACCACGCTGTCGATGTCCACCGCATCATGCGTCTCCACGGTGAACCTGCCCCCGCGCTGCTCGATCGTGTCGGCGACGCCGCCGGGGATCCGCATCGCCGTGGCCATGGTGTCCGGCTCGCCGATCGCGGTGATGGTGATCGGCCGGCTGAGATCCGTGCCGGCGACGCGCAGCCTGCCGTCCTCGGACTCGGTGAAGTAGGTGTCGACGACCACCCGGGTGCCGTTGATGTCGATCGCCTCGGCCCCGGCATCGCGCAGCTCCTGGACGAAGGTGACGAGGTTCGCCGCGGTGACGACGCCTGCAGAGCCGTCGATCGTGGCGACGATGCCCGGCCCGGTGACGGCGACGGTGCCGGCGAGGATCGACAGTGCCTCGACCCGGTCGCGCGCCTGCTGCCGGGCGGCCTCGCGCTGATTAGAACCGGATTCGAGCTCCTGCTCGTCCCGGCTCAGCTGGGAGGCCTCCGACTCGAGCCGGGCGTTGCGGTCGTCGATGTCGTCGAGCACCCGGACGAGCTCGGTCTCCGAGAGCTGACTGAGGCCGGATTCTTCGGTCTGCTGGATCTGGGCGACGAATGCGAAACCGAGCAGCGCGCAGAGCACTCCGGCGAGCGCCTGGGAGCGCCAGGAGGAGAGACCGAAGGCGGAGCGCAGCCTCTCCCAGGCCTGCTCCCGGGTGCCGGCGTGCTCCGGCTCCGGGTTGGGCCCGGGCGGACCGGACTCCGGTCGCTCCCGCGGATCGAGGTCGCCGGTGCTCATGCCTTGAACAGCTGTCTGCGGATGGCCGCGGCGTTGGTGAAGATGCGGATGCCGAGGACCACGACGACGCCGGTGGAGAGCTGCGAGCCGACTCCGAGCTTGTCGCCGATAAACACGATGAGCGCGGCGACGAGGGAGTTGGAGAAGAAGGAGATGACGAAGACGCGGTCGTCGAAGTTCCCGCTGAGCACTGCCCGCAGGCCACCGGCGAGCGCGTCGAGCGCGGCGACCACGGCGATCGGGAGGTAGGGCTGGATGACGGCGGGGACGGCCGGGTCGAGGATGATCCCGAGCCCGATCCCGATGACGAGTCCGATGATGGCGATCACAGAATGGCCTCCGGTCCGGGGTCGGTGCGTTCGGCGAAGCGCGGGGCGGAGACCTCGGCCGCGGGCAGGGTGCGCTCCTCGCGGGAGATCTGCGAGCCGATCCCGTATTCGGTCCGGATCGTCGTGAGGTAGTCGGCTGCGGGTGCGGCGAGGAACCGGTCGCCGAGCTTTTCGTCGCCGATCGCGACGACCTCGTAGGGCGGTTCAAGCGGATCGAAATTCACGAGGATCGCGCTGCCGGCCGAGCGGATGGCCGAGGCCGAGGTGAGCCGGTGGCCGTTGATCGCGATGCCCTGCGCACCGACGGCGTTCAACCCGTTGACGACGATCTGCAGGTCGATGTCCTGCACCCGGTTCTCCGCGGCGGTGGTCTGCCGGGGGTCGTCCTCGGCCTCGGCCCGGTCCTGGTCACGCAGGGTGATGATCGTGCCGGGGCCGGTGAGCTCCTCGGCGCCGGCAGTGCGGGCGAGCGCGTCGAGCTCGCGGCTCTGCTCCTCGGTCAGCGCCGAGCGCTGAGCGGAGGCGAGCGCAGCCGTGCGCTCCTCGATGTCGGAGGCGAGCCGCTCGTTGTCCTGCTGCCGGGACTCGATCTGCCCGGCGAGGAAATCGGCGGTGCCCCGCTCCCCGTCCTCGGTGCGGGTGAGCTGGACGACCGCGACGGTGAAGGTCAGCCCGAGCACGACGGCGACAGCGCCGAACATCATCCGCGATCCGGTGGTGCGGGGCACCTTCTTGCTCGCCGCGATCTCGTAGTCGGGCTCCGGAGTGCGGTTCCACAGGGATTCGAGCAGGGATTCGGAGAACGAGGTGCGGGGCCGGTCGGATTCGCGCGAGGAGATGCGGCGCTCGGCGAAGCGGCGGGCGCGCGCCGGGTCGGAGCGGCGGCTGTGGGAGCGGCGGGTGTCGGAGGCGGCGAGGGCGGCGCGCCTCTCGGAGATCGGCGGCTCCCGGTCGCAGCCTTCTGCGCGTGCTCGGGGGTCCTCGGAGTGCTCGTCCGCCACGCGCCCCTCCTCGTCTCGTCCGTCCCGATGCCGCGTCGATCCCCCATCGTGGCATATCCGGGCCGGTGTCGCACTCAGTCCAGGAGCGCGGACCGGCGGGGTCCGTGCGGATCACGCTGCGGGTGGGTCACACCTCGATCAAGGCGGTGCAGATGCCGCAGGTCTCGAACTCGCGGCGGCCTCAGCGCGCGATGGGGATGAAGAAAGAGGGTGAACTGGGAGAACTCGCGCATCCGGTTCCACCGGGTGGTGTTGTGGCAGCGCGGGCAGTCGCGCAGCGCGCCGGGGCCCTGGGGTCTCTGCCGCTTGCCGAAACCGAAGATGACGAACATCGGGCCAGTCTACGCGTCACCGGCCCGCGGGGTGCCGGCCGTTTTTGCCCGCACGGCGGGCGGGGTATAAGGTTGTCCAGGATCGTTTCGCCGCAGGGCGGACCAATCGGGCTATGGCGCAGCTTGGTAGCGCGCTTGACTGGGGGTCAAGAGGTCGTGGGTTCGAATCCCGCTAGCCCGACAGTGTGATGTCTCAGTACATCGGAAACACCCCGAACCCATGGTTCGGGGTGTTTTTCATTGCTTCTGGTAACGGCGTGTGGGGTCCAGGGTGAGGTCGCGGATGACTTCTCCGGTGGTCTTGTCCACGATCGTGATGTGGCGGTCTTTGATGATGAGGACGACGCGGGTTCGGGCGTGGGTTCGGCCGACGCCGATGGAGTACATGCGGGAGTCGTAGCGGAGGCTGACTTTCCCGGTTCTGTCGATCCGGTCGTGGCGGTAGCGGGTAGTGTCGGCCGGCAGTGGTGAGGGCGTGTCCTTGGGTTTGCTGATGTAGGCGGCGTAGGGGGTGGTCTTCTTCGCGCTCTGAACGCGCTGGGTGTTGTAGATGGTGGCGAACGCGTTGAGTCGGGTGTTGAGCTCTGCGATCGTGGTGGCCGGTTCGGTGGCGGCGAGCCATTTCTTCATCGTCTGTTGGAAGCGTTCGACTTTCCCTTGGGTCTGGGGGTGGTTGCCGGTGCCGTTGCGCTGTTCGATGTCGTGGGCGCGCAGGTGTTTCTCGAAGCGGTTGATGTCGCCGCGGTAGCGGGCGGTGTAGACGAGTCCGTTGTCGGTCAGGGTGGCTGCCGGGAGGCCGTGGCTGCTGGTGGTGCGGGTGAATGTGGATACCACGGTGTTGACGGTGATGCGGGGGTGGGCGGAGATGTGCAGCGCGTAGCGGGAGTAGTCATCGAGCCAGGTGATGACTTCGACGTCGGTGTCGTCGGCGAGTCGGACGTGGGTGAAGTCTGATTGCCAGCAGCCGTTGGGCAGCTCGGCTTCGAAACTGTCGCGCGTCAGATTTAGTGGCAGGGCCGTTATGTAGGTCCTGAAGGAGAGTCAGACATGGGTAGACCACCCTCGATTCCGGCGGAGAAGAAGACCCGGATAGTGCTGAGCGTGCTGGCCGGGGAGATGTCCATCGCCGAAGCGGCACGCAAGGAGAAAGTCAGTGAGCAGTCCATCGGACGGTGGAAGGCCGAGTTCCTGGAAGCCGGCAAGACCGCCCTGGTGGCCGGCAGGTCCGGACCATCCTCCC
>NZ_JALLGN010000016.1:0-53185 GCF_023072605.1 Brevibacterium sp. R8603A2 | reverse complement strand
GCAGCATGATCGTGCCGTGCATGGTGAACAGCTGGTTGTACTGCTCCTTCGTCTCGATGATCTGCATCCCGGGCTCGAACAGCTCGAGCCGGATGAGCAGCGCCATGACGCCGCCGATGCAGAAGAAGATGAAGGAGGCGATCAGGTACATGTACCCGATGGTCTTGTGGTCGGTGGAGGTGATCCAGTCGACGACGATCCGACCCTTGCTCCTGGGGAGCGGATCCCGGGTCACCGCGGTCGTGGACCGGTTCTCAGCGACGGCTGTCATTGTTCAGCCCCCTCTTCCTGCTCATAGGGATTCTGGTACCACTCGGTGCGGTCGTAATCCGGGCCGAGGATGCCGGTGTTGCCCTGCTCGCGCAGGCTGTCCGTGTATTCGATGAACTCGTTCTCCGGAACGACCTCGACGTTGAAGAGCATCTCTGCGTGGAACTCACCGCAGAGCTCGGCGCACTTGCCCACGTAGGTGCCCTCCTTGAGGGGACGAAGGTGGATCGACGACTCGCGTCCCGGGATCATGTCGCGCTTCTCGAGGAAGGCGGGGACCCAGAAGGAGTGGATGACGTCGCGCGAGCGCATGACGAGTTCGATGTCGGTGTCGGCCGGCAGGTAGAGCGTCGGTGCGTCGTAGCCCGGCTGCTCGGTGCCGTCGAGGTTGACCTGGACGCCGGCGTAGTGGACGTCCTCGGTCACATAGTTGAAGTCCCAGGCCCACTGCTTGCCGACGACCTCGATGACCTGCTCTCCCGGCGTCTCGTCGTCGATGGTCTTCTCGAGGGCGCTGACGTTGTGGAAGAAGAAGCCCACGACGAGGATGATCGGGATGACCGTGTAGAGGATCTCGATCGGCATGTTGTAGGCCAGCTGCACTGGCAGGCCCCGGTCCGACTTCTTGCGCCGGAAGGCGATGACGCACCAGAGGATGAGTCCCCAGGTGACGAGGCCGACGAGCAGGGCGGCGATCCAGCCGCCGTTCCACAGCGCGGTGTAGGCGTCCGTGTGGGAGGTCGCTCCCTTGGACTCCACCGGGAAGAACCCGACCTCCCAGACCTCGCGGGAGCACCCGGCGAGGAGGGCTGTCATGGCAACTGCGCCGACGGCCACGAGCCGTCTGGGCCAGATCCGTCGCTTGCCGCGCACTGGCTGATTCGGAGAATCCACGTGCAGCCTTTCACAACTTCCGTCGATGACCGTCCGCCCTGGTGGGCCCGCCCGCGCGCACTCCTGCGCGCCGTGCTGGCCGCCGCCGGCGGGGCGGATCACCGAATTCTGATTCTGTCTCCACATACCTTACCGCTACGCACGGTAGAAAATCACACTCAACTGCTCAATCGGTGAGAAAAGCCTGCGAATGATTCCGCTCGAGCGCGCTTCGCAGGGCGGACAGGTACTCGAAGGCGCTGATCTCCGACACGCCGAGGCGCGCGAGGTGCGGAGTCCGCCATTGCGTGTCGATGAGCCAGGGGGCGGGATCGTCTGCGCCGTCGAGGATCCCGACGAGGTGCGCGAGTGCCGCCTTCGAGGCGTCGGTGCGGGTGTGGAACATCGATTCCCCGGCGAACACTCCCCCGAGTGCGACCCCGTAGAGGCCGCCGACGAGCTCTTCGTCGGCCCGGACCTCGACCGAATGCGCATACCCCGCCCGGTGGAGCACGAGGTAGAGCTCGATGAACTCCTCGGTGATCCAGGCCCCGGGCCGGGCCGGGTCGGCGCACGCCCGTACGACCGCGGCGAAATCCGTGTCGACCGTCACGGAGAACCTTCGCATGGACCGCCGCAGGCTGGTGGAGACGTGCAGCTCACCGGGCCGCAGCACGCCACGGCGGCGCGGTGCCCACCAGCCGATCGGCCCGGAGCCGCCCTCCCCCAGCCCCATGGGGAACAGTCCGGCTCGATACGCAGAGAGGACCTGGGTGATGCTGCGCAGCTCGCCGACGGCGCGCAGATCACCCAGGTCCATGTCGTCTCCGGACTCCGGCGGAGGCGGTTCGCGGTGCGGATCGGGATCCGCCGCCGCGGCCTCAGTGGAAGGAGTCACCGCAGGCGCACGAACCGCCCGCATTCGGGTTGTCGATCGTGAAGCCCTGCTTCTCGATGGTGTCCGAGAAGTCGATGGTCGAGCCGTTGAGATACGGCACGCTCATCCGGTCGACGATGACTTCGACGCCGCCGAAGTTCCGCACGGCATCGCCGTCGAGGAACCGCTCGTCGAAGTAGAGCTGGTAGATCAGGCCCGAGCAGCCGCCCGGCTGCACCGCCACCCGGAGCCGGAGATCGTCCCGGCCCTCCTGCTGGAGGAGGCTGCGGACCTTGTCCGCGGCCGCGGTGGAGAGATCGATCTCGTGCACCGGGGCTTCGTTCGTGACTGTCATCGGGGACTCCTTCGCAGACATGTGGTTCGGACACAGGCTACATGAACGAACGCCCGTCCCGGGTGCATTATTCCGCCGACTCCGCGCCGTGTGCGAGGCGGTCGAGCAGCAGCGCCTCGGACACGATCGCGGAGGCGAAGTCGGGCAGATAGAGCGATTCGTTCGCGCTGTGCGCCCGGGCGTCGGGATCCTCCACCCCGGTGACGAGGATCGAGGCCGCCGGGAACACCGCGGTGAGATCGGCGATGAAGGGGATCGAGCCCCCGAGCCCCATGCGCACGCACTCGACACCGAAGCCATCGCTGAGCGCCTGCTGGGCGAGCGCGGTGACCGGGTCGTCCGCATCGGCCTGCCACGGGCTGCCGCTCTCCTCGGGGCCGAACTCGATCTGCGCGCCGAACGGGACCGCCTCGGCCAGGTGCTGCTTGACCGCGGCGAGTGCCGATTCCGGCGAGTCGCCCGGCGCGAGCCGGATCGAGAGCTTGGCCCGGAGCGAGGCCTGCAGGGTGTTCGAGGAGTCGTCGACGTGCGGGTTGTCGAGACCGATCACGGTGATCGACGGCTGCGCCCACAGGCGGGAGGCCAGCGAGCCGGAGCCGATGAGCGCAGTGTCCGGCAGCACCCCCGAATCGCGGCGCAGCTCCCCCTCCTCATACTCGACGTCGGCGGTCTCCCGCCGCACGAGGCCGGGCACTGCGACCGCTCCGGCGTCGTCGTGGAGCGTGGCGAGCAGCCGGGTCATGGCGAGCATCGCATCCGGCACGAGGCCGCCGTACATCCCGGAGTGGACGGCGTGATCCAGGGTGCGCACGGTGAACTCGAGTGCGGCCATCCCCCGCAGGCTCGAGGTCAGCGCGGGGACGCCGGCCGCCCAGTTTCCGGAGTCGGCGACGACGATGACGTCCCCGGTGAGCCGTTCCCGGTAGCGCTCGAGGAAATCCCGGAAGCTCGGCGAGCCGGCCTCCTCCTCGCCCTCGACGAACAGCGTCACGCCCACCCCGAGCCGCTCGCCCAGGAGTTCGAGCGCGGTGAGGTGGACCATGATCCCGGCCTTGTCGTCGGCGGCGCCCCGGCCGAACAGCCGGTCCCCCACCCGGGTCGCGGTGAATGGCGGGGTGTCCCACAGCGATTCGTCACCGGTGGGCTGGACGTCGTGGTGGGCGTAGAGCACGACCGTGGGCCGACCGGGGGGCGCCGGGATCGAGGCGACGACCGCAGGGTAGCCCGGGGTGCCGTCGGGGGTATGCGCGGTGAGGATGTCGACGCGGTCGAACCCGGCGGCCCGCGCGAGATCGGCCACCGCCTCGGCACTGGCGCGAACCGGAGCGGGGTCCAGCGTCGGCCAGGCGATCGACGGGATCGCGACGAGCGAGCCGAGCGAGTCGAGCACGCGGGGCATGATCGCCTCGAGCTCGGTGCGGAGGGCGGCGGCGGTGAGGGGTGCGGTGGATGCTGGATTCGAATCGGTCATGCGTCCGATACTATTGAATGCGTGTTTGGACGGAACAAGAACCCCGAGACCCCGAGTGCGAGCGGCTCCTCCGCCGCCGACCCTGCGACGACGCCCGACGGCGGGGCCGGCTCGCCTGCACCCGGGCACCCCGAGGCACCCGCGGCGGTGAATCCGGCAGAGGCGAAGAAGAACCGTCCGACCCCCAAGCGGAGCGCGCAGCAGGCCGCCCGCAAGCAGCCGCTCGTGCCGCAGGACCGCAAGGTGGCCAACCGGCGCGCCCGCGACGAGATGCGCAAGCAGCGCGACCAGGCGCGGATCGGCGTCATGCAGGGGGACGAGAAGTACCTCACCGCGCGTGACCGCGGACCGCAGCGCCGCTACGTCCGCGATTTCGTCGACGCGCGCTGGTCGATCAGCGAGTTCTTCATCCCGCTCGCGCTCATCGTGCTCGTCGTCGGCATGTTCGGCGGCCCGGACTTCCAAGTCATCGCGAACATCATCGTCTACGGCATCCTCGCGCTCGTCATCCTCGACAGCGTGGTCCTCAACTACCGCGTCAAGGCCCGGATGGCCGACAAGTTCGGCGGCCGCGACCGGCTCGAGAAGGGCCTGACGTTCTACCTCGTCATGCGCTCGATCCAGATGCGCCCGCTGCGCATCCCGAAGCCGCAGGTCAAGCGCGGCGAGTTCCCCGCCTGATCGCGCGCAGCAGGCGGCCGGGCCAGAACGGCCCGCCGTAGATCATCCCCGAGTACACCTGCACGAGGTCGGCGCCGGCGGCGAGCCGCGCCCGCACATCGCGGGCGTCGGACACCCCGCCCACGGAGATCACCGCGAGCCGGTCGCCGACGTGCGCCTTGACGAGACGGAGCACGTCGAAGGCCCTGCCGGCGAGCGGCCGGCCCGAGATCCCGCCGGCCTCGGCGAGGGCGAATCTCCGGTCCGACCCGTCGAGCACCGTCCGGTCGATCGTCGTGTTCGTCGTGATGAGCCCGTCCACCCCGGTGCGCAGGGCGAGCTCGGCCACCGCGATGACATCGGCGTCGGCGAGATCGGGAGCGATCTTGACGAGCAGCGGCACGTGGCCCAGGCGCGAACGGGGCGCCGGCACGGCGGACGCGGCGGCCTCCTGGACGGCACGGATGATCGGCTCGAGGGCGGCGGTGGACTGGAGGTCGCGCAGCCCCGGTGTGTTCGGCGAGCTCACATTGATGACCAGGTAGTCCGCGAACGGGGCGAGGATGCGCGCGGACTCGCGGTAGTCCTCGGCCGCCCGCACGGCGTCGACGACCTTGGTCTTGCCGAGGTTGACGCCGATGATCGGCTGCCTTCCCAGGGGCATCCGCGCGACCCGGGTGCGGGCGGTGCGGAGGTTGAAGGACGCGGCGCGCGCACCGTCGTTGTTGAAACCCATCCGATTGAGGATCGCGTCGTGGTCGAGGAGCCGGAACAGACGGGGTCGCGCGTTACCCGGCTGGCTGTGCGCGGTGATCGTCCCGACCTCGATGTGCCCGAAGCCCAGCAGTGCGAGCGCACGGACGCCGGCGGCGTTCTTGTCGAACCCGGCCGCCAGCCCGACCCGATTGGGGAAGGGCAGGCCCAGCACCTCGGCGGGATCGCCGGTGCCGGCGCTGAACAGGGCGCCGAGTGCGGCGCGCACACCGGGGACCCGGTCGAGCGCCCGCAGGCCGCCGAAGCTGATCCGATGAGCGCGCTCGGCGTCCATCGGCACGAACACGGTGCGCAGTATCAATCGGTACACGCCTCCATCCTAACGGCGGGCGACCGGGCCCGGCGCGCCTCGCGCCCCGGCGCTCACCGCGATGCCAGGACGACGGACTACGATCAGTGAGCAGGACAGCAGCCCCGACGAAAGGACATCCATGACCTCCCCCACGATCGACATCACCGCTGACGGCACCGCCCCGGCGAAGGCCCGGGCGGACGTGCTCGTCCTCGGCATGCGGTCCCAGGACGGCACCGCCGCCCTCCCGGCCGGCATCGATCTGCCCAAGGGTGCGCAGTCGGAGCTCGGCGCGGCGGCCGCCGCGGTCGGCTTCTCCGGCGCGGTCGACTCGCACGCGCGCATCCCGGCCCCCAAGGGCGTCGCCGCCCGCTCCGTGCTGCTCGTCGGCCTCGGTGAGTTCGATGAGCTCGACATCGTCGGCGAGGCAGGCGCCGACGAGGCGCATGAAGTCCTCCGCCGGGCGGCCGGCACCGCGGTGCGGGCGCTGTCGAAGGGCGAGTCCGTCGCCCTCGCCCTGCCCGCGGACACCGCTTCCGCCGCCGAGGCGATCGCCACCGGTGCCGGGCTCGGCGCCTACCAGTACACCGAGTACCGCAGCACTCCGGAGGCCAAGCGCCGCCCGACGGCGATCTCCGTGCTCACGACCGACAAGGACGGCTCGCACGGCGTAACCCGGGCCGCTCCGGTGGTCGCCGCGACGAACCGGGCCCGCGATCTCGTCAACCAGCCCCCGCTCGACCTCTATCCGGAGACCTTCGCGGACACCGTCGCCGCGCAGGCGAAGGGACGCAAGGTCAAGGTCACCGTGCTCGACCCCGCGCAGCTCGCCGCGCAGGGCTACGGCGGGCTCACCGGCGTGGGCCAGGGCTCGCCGCGCGGCCCCCGCCTCGTCAAGCTCGAGTACAGCCCCCGCAAAGCCGCCCGTCATCTGGCTCTCGTCGGCAAAGGCATCACCTTCGACTCCGGTGGGCTGTCGCTCAAGCCGGCGGCCTCGATGGAGGACATGAAGTCCGACATGGCCGGTGCCGCGGCCGCGGCCCAGGCGCTGTTCGCGATCGCGGGCCTCGGCCTGCCGGTGCGCGCCACCGCCTGGCTCGCGCTCGCCGAGAACATGCCCAGCGGTGAGGCCCAGCGCCCCAGTGACGTGATCCGGATCTACGGCGGGAAGACCGTGGAGGTGACGAACACCGACGCCGAGGGGCGCCTCGTCCTCGCCGATGCACTCGTCGCCGCCCAGGAGGAGGATCCCGACCTCGTCATCGACATCGCCACGCTCACCGGCGCGCAGATCGTCGCTCTCGGCACCCGGGTGTCCGGCGTCATGGGCACCAACGGTGCGCGCAACCGGGTGGTGCTCGCCGCCGGTGCGACCGGCGAGCAGATGTGGCCGATGCCCTTCCCCGAGGAGATCCGCCGCCAGTTCGATTCGACGGTCGCCGATCTCAAGAACTCCGGCAAGCGCCACGGCGGCATGCTCGCCGCCGGCATCTTCCTCGCGGAGTTCGTCGCCCCCGGTGTGCAGTGGGCGCACCTCGACATCGCCGGACCGTCGTACAACACGGAATCCCCGTGGGGCTACACCCCGGCAGGCGGCACCGGGGTCCCGGTGCGCACCCTCGTCGAGGTCGCCGCGCAGCTCTCCGGACGCTGAGCGCAGGTCCGGCCCCGCGCGTGCACCCGAGTCCGGCTCGCCCTCTGGCGGGCGGGCCTCCGGGCTTCGGGCGTGAGGCGGCTTACAGCAATTCCGGCACCTCTCATCACGACATTTCCGTCGATTAGTGGAAAGATGAATGGAAACGTGCCGTCACCCTCGGCACACCCCTTCAGTACTGCAAGGAGCGATCCGTGAGCGATCCGGACAACACGTACGATCTCGTCGTCCTCGGCGGTGGCACCGGAGGATACGCCGCCGCCCTGCGCGCCGCCCAACTCGACATGAAGGTCGCGCTCATCGAGCGCGACAAGGTCGGCGGCACGTGCCTGCACCGGGGCTGCGTCCCCACGAAGGCCCTCCTCCACGCGGCCGAGGTCGCCGACTCCGCGCGCGAGGCCGGCGGCTTCGGCATCGAGGTCGAGTTCCAGGGCGTCGACATGCCCAAGGTCCTCGACTTCAAGCAGGGCATCATCGACCGGAACTACAAGGGCCTGCAGGGCCTCATCAAGGCCCGCGGCATCGACTACATCGCCGGCGAGGGCAAGCTCGTCTCCGAGGACACCGTCGAGGTCACCAACGACGAGGGGACCATGGAGGTCACCGGCACCCACATGGTGCTCGCCACCGGGTCGACCTCGAAGACCATCGGCATCGACATCCGTGATCGCGTGATGACGAGCGAGCAGGCGCTGACGTACGACGAGGTGCCGGAATCGGCCGTCGTGCTCGGCGGCGGCGTGATCGGCGTCGAGTTCGCCAGCGTCTGGGCCTCGTTCGGCTCGCAGGTGACCATCGTCGAAGGCCTGCCCCACCTCGTCGCGAACGAGGACGAGTCGATCTCCAAGGCCCTGGAGAAGGCGTTCAAGAAGCGCAAGATCGGCTTCCAGGTGGGCGTGAAGTTCGACAGCGTCGAGCAGGACGACTCCGGGGTCCACGTGAAGCTCGAGGACGGCTCCGTCATCGACGCCCAGGTGCTCCTCGTCGCCGTCGGCCGCGGTCCGGTGACCGAGGGATTCGGTTTCGAGGACCAGGGCATCACGCTCGATCGCGGATTCGTCATCGTCGATGAGCGCCAGCGCACCGGGGTCGGGAACATCTACGCCGTGGGCGACATCGTGCCCGGGCTGCAGCTGGCCCACCGCTCTTTCGCGCAGGGCATCTTCGTCGCCGAGGAGATCGCCGGGCTGTCCCCGGCCCCGATCATCGAGTCCGGGATCCCGCGGGTGACCTACAGCGAGCCGGAGATCTTCTCCGTCGGCCTGACCGAGAAGAAGGCCGCCGAGGAGTACGGCGAGGACAGCATCGAGAAGGTCGAGTACCCGCTCGGTGGCAACGCCAAGTCGGCGATCCTCAAGACCAACGGGTTCATCAAGGTCGTGCGCGAGAAGGATGGCCCGGTGCTCGGCATCCACGGCATCGGCGCGCGCCTGAGCGAGCAGGCCGGCGAGGCGCAGCTCATCGTCAACTGGGAGGCGTTCCCCGAAGAGGTCGCCCAGCTCATCCACGCGCACCCCACGCAGAACGACGCGATCGGCGAAGCGCACCTGGCGCTCGCCGGCAAGCCTCTCCACTTCCACAACTGATCCCGAGGGAGACACACCATTATGTCCAACTCCGTGCAGATGCCGGCTCTCGGCGAGTCGGTCACTGAAGGCACCGTCACCCGCTGGCTCAAGGAAGTCGGTGACGAGATCGAGGTCGACGAACCCCTGCTCGAGGTGTCGACCGACAAGGTCGACACCGAGATCCCCAGCCCCTACGCGGGCGTGCTCGAGCAGATCCTCGCCGACGAGGACGATGTCGTCGAGGTCGGCGGTGACCTCGCGGTCATCGGCGACGGCTCCGACGACTCCGACTCCGCCGACGCGGACGAGTCCGAGGATTCCGCCGATGCCGAGGCGGATTCCGATGCTGAAGATTCCTCCGACGACGCCCCGGCCGACGACGAGTCCGCAGCCGACGAGGATGAGGACGACGCCGTTGACGAGGACGACGACTCTGCTGATGACTCAGCGGACGAGGATTCCGCCCCGAAGTCGGATTCGTCCGGCTCCGGCGAGGCCACCGAGGTCACCATGCCGGCGCTCGGCGAGTCGGTGACCGAGGGCACCGTCACCCGCTGGCTCAAGGAGGTCGGCGACGAGATCGAGGTCGACGAGCCGCTGCTCGAGGTCTCCACCGACAAGGTCGACACCGAGGTCCCCTCGCCTGTCGCCGGCGTCGTGCAGAAGCTCCTCGCCGAGGAGGACGACACCGTCGAGGTCGGCGAGCCGCTCGCGCTCATCGGCTCCGGAGCTCCCACCGAGGACAGCTCGGATGGCGAGTCCGGCGCGGACGACACCGCCGACGACTCTTCGGACGACTCCTCCGACGACGAGGTCGCCGATGCCGAGGACCAGGCCGACGCCGAACCCGAGGACAAGGCGGACGAGGCCGCGGAGACCGACGCCGAGGGCGAGAAGGCCGCGGAGAAGGTCGATGCGGAGACCGATGTGGACCCCGAGCCGGACACGGATTCCGGGCAGGAGTCCACGAAGTCCGGGCCCGCCGAGAAGTCCGCGGAATCCGCTCCTGCGGAGAAGTCCGCGGCCGGCGCCGGGCGCGACATCTCCGCCACGGTGAGCGCCGAGAACGCCGCCTACGTCACCCCGCTGGTCCGCAAGCTCGCGAAGGCCAAGGGCGTGGACCTGTCGACGGTGTCCGGCACCGGAGTGGGCGGCCGGATCCGCAAGCAGGACGTGCTCTCCGCGGCGCAGAACGCCGCGGCCTCGCAGGCGGCGGCCCCCGTCGCCGGCGGTGCGGGCGAGCAGCGCGAGGCGTACACGCACGAGATCCCGGAGGAGGCGCAGAAGCTCCGCGGCACCACCGAGAAGGCCTCGCGCATCCGCCAGACGATCGCGTCGCGCATGCACGAGTCCCTGCAGACGACCGCGCAGCTCACACAGGTCATCGAGGTCGACATGACCCGGGTGGCCAAGCTGCGGGCCGCGCACAAGGACGCCTTCGCGCAGAAGCACGGGGTGAAGCTCAGCTTCCTGCCGTTCTTCGCCAAGGCGATCGTCGAGGCTCTGCAGGTCCACCCGAAGGTCAACGCGGTGTACGACGTCGAGGCCAAGGAGATCACGTACTTCGATCACGAGAACCTCGCGGTCGCCGTCGACACCGAGCGCGGTCTGCTCGTCCCGGTGATCAAGGACGCCGGCGAGCTCAGCATCGCCGGCCTCGCGAAGGCCGTCGACGACCTCGCCGCACGGACCCGTGAGAAGAAGATCGGGCCCGATGAGCTCACCGGCGGCACCTTCACGGTGACGAACATCGGCAGCGTCGGAGCGCTCTTCGACACCCCGATCATCAACACCCCGCAGGTCGGGATCATCGGCACCGGTGTCATCACCAAGCGTCCGGTCGTCGTCAAGACGGCCGACGGGGAGGACAGCATCGCGATCCGCGACATGGTCTACCTGCCGCTGACCTACAACCACCAGCTCGTCGACGGTGCGGATGCGGGACGCTTCCTGCAGACCATCAAGGCGCGCCTGGAGGACGGCAACTTCGAGGCGGACCTCGACCTCTGATCCACGGGTCTCCTCGCTGCAGGGGCGGGATGAGCACTGTGCTCATCCCGCCCCTGCGGCGTGTCCGTCCGTGATCCGGTAGACGCGCCAGCCGTCCGCGCCGTAGCGCAGCTCCACCCGGATGCTCACCCGGCCGTGGTCCTCGGCTGTGCCGTCGGGCGCGCTGGTCGTCGTGTGCATGCGCACCGCGAGCCATGCCGAATCCCCGTCGGCCTCGGGCTCCCCGAGCAGCTCGAGCATGATGGTCACCCTCGTACCGCTGTTCTCCTCGACGGGCGCACGGGCGTCCGCCCGGGCCGCCGGCGAACCGGGCACCGTGAGGGTGGACAGGGCTTCGGCGTCACCGGCTTCATAGGCTGCGGCCCGGGCCTCGGTGAGGACCCGGAACGCCGTGAACGGGTCGTCCCGGTCGAACAGCTCCGGAGCGGCCGTCGTCGCGGGCCCGGGCGGGGCGGAGGCCGCCGGCGGAGAGGACTCCGGCGTCGCTGCCTCCGCACCGGCGCTGCCGGACGGTCCGGATGCGGTCGGCCCGGGCACAGCGCTCGGCCCCGCGGTCGTCCGCTGCTCGGTCTGGAGAGCGGGCAGGAGAACGAGGACCCCGATGACGACGGCGAGCATCGCACCGACCGCCGCGAGCGGGCGCAGTCCGAGCCGACCCAACCGGGCCGCGACCCGCGCGAGGCGCTCCCCCGGGGCGAGGGCACCGAAGTGCCCCGGCCACCGGCGAGGCCTCCCGCTCCTCCGGTTCCCCGCCGTGCTCCGGTGCCGAGCCCTCCTCCGACGTGTGCTCCCGTCTCGCCCCGCATTCCCGTCTCGACCCGTTGCTCCGCGCCGACCGGCCGCCCGACGGAGTCGACCCACCCCGGACGGGGCCGGTGCCTGCACGGTCCCCGCACTGCCGACTCCCCCGCTTCCCGCGGCGCTGCGCGCTCTCCTTGCGCTCCCGGCACCTCCGCGGGTCGGCTCCGCGGTCCCGGTGTCCTCAGCGGCTCCGGGGTCATCAGCGACGCCGCCGTCTGCGGGACCGGTGCGGCCGCGTGCGCCCCGTCCGTTCGCCGCAGCCGCGAGCCGCTCCGCGTACCCGGCATCGATCCGGATCTGAGCGGTCACCGCATCGGCGACCGGAACTGCGGCCTCCGCGGGGAGGAACGGGAACGGCTCAGCGTCGCCGGCGGCGGCGAGTCGAGCGGAGAGCGATCTCGGCAGCCCGTGGATGTCGAGGTCGAGCTCCGCGGCGGCTTCGAGCAGTTCGATGACGATGACCGCGAGCGGCTCCGCCGGCGCGTGGCGCAGCGATCGCACCGGGATCGCTGCCTCGGTCCAGGTCCGTCCGGTCAGGCACAGGTACCCGATCTCCCCGAGCTCGACCTGCGGCTCCACCGCACCGGCCGCCGCCGTGTGGCACGGGACGGTCCGGATCGCCCCCTCGGCATCGAGGGCGAACACGTGCCGGTGCAGGCGGGTCCGGCCCGGCGGCGCTGCAGGGGTCTCCGCCAGGGCGGTCAAGCACTCCTGCAGGACACCGATCGTCTGTGCGCTCGACAATCCCCCACACGAGCGCAGGACATCGACGAGCAGCCCGCCGGCGAACCGCGGGACCCGGACCCCGGTGGCCTCGTCGCCGCCCGGCCCGAGGACCGTGATGTGCCGGATCCCGGTGGCGCCCCCTCGTGCTTCCTGCAGAATCGCCTCGGCTGCCGCCGGTTCGCCTGGGAGGAACCACGCGGTGTCCTCCCCCGCACGGATCCGGGCGATCCCCGGTGCCACCTCGGCCTCGACGTGCCATTGCCGGTCCACGCTCGGCTCCTTCGCTCGCGGTGATGGTGGAGCACCGGTCCGGCGCCCGTCGGAATCACTCTGTTGATCTCGCTCAGTGTCGTTTGATGTCCTGTGCGGTCGTTCGCATCATTTCACCAGGTGTCGACGCGGAGCACAAGAGCGTTGCCGGCCCTGTGGACGACGGCGTCCCACGGCGCCGCGCGGGAGAGGGTAAACTTGCTGAGCGAGGAATCATCCGCCATCGATCGAGCGAGAGAATGTCAACAGACTCAGAGAAGCGCCGCGGGCTGTTCAAGCGCAGGCCCAAGGATCCCAACAAGACCGGCCGCCTGGCCCAGATGAAGCAGGTCGTGCAGCTCGCCCGACGCCACAACCCGGCGTCCGTGTGGCTCATGGCTGCGGCGATCGTCGGCTGCATCGGCCTCGGCGTCATCGCCGGGTTCGTGTTCGGTGCGATGTGGCTGTGGGTGATCTTCGGTCTGCTCCTCGGCGTGTTCCTCGCCCTGTTCATGCTCGGTCGCTTCGCGGAGACCGCCGCGTTCGAGGAGATGCGCGGCCAGCCGGGTTCGATCGGCGCGGTCCTCAACACCGCCCGGCGCGGCTGGCTCATGGACGAGCAGCCGATCGCTGTCGACCCGCGGACCCGGGACCTCGTCTACCGCTCGACCGGCAAGGGCGGAGTGATCCTGTTCAGCGAGGGCCCGAAGAACCGCTCGGCCAAGATGCTCGCCAAGGAGAAGAAGCGCCACGAGCGCGTGCTGCCCAATGTGCCGATCCATACCTTCCAGGGCGGCGAGGGCGATGAGCAGATCCCGATGAGCCGCATCGTCAAGACCGTCCACCAGGTGCCGCGGCCGCTCAACAAGGCCGAGGTGCTCGCCGTGCGCAAGCGGCTCACCGCACTCGGCTCGATGACCACGCGCCCGCCGATCCCCAAGGGCATCGACCCGATGCGGGCCCGGCCGGACCGCAAGGCGCTGCGCGGCCGCTGAGGCCGGGCCGCAGGCGCCCACCCGCGCAACGGAGGCCGGGGTACGACGGGGACGTCGGCCCCGGCCTCCGGCGTGGATGACCTCCGGCGCGAATGCTGCAGGTGAGGGTGGGCCGCGGGGCCACGGATCAGCACCCGGATCGATCGCACCGGCCGCCGGTGGTCCCCGGCGCCACGGCTCAGCGGCGGACGATCACCGTGCGCGCCGCGACGTCGTGGAAGCCGCGGTTGTCGACGTTGCTGATGAGTGCGGGGACGACGGGCAGCAGCAGCGCGGTCCGGATGAGACCGGCGAGCAGTCCCGGTGCGCGGCCGGCGAGATTCATCACGCGCACGCCGAACGCCCAGTGCCCCACCGTCATGCCGAGGGTGGAGACGAGGACGAGGTTCTCGACCGCGAAGATCGAGAGGATCGCCAGCGGGTGCGCGTCGAAGAGGAACGCGGCGATCGCGTAGCACATCGCCCAGTCGAGGAGGACTCCGAGGAGGCGTCGGCCGAGCGGCGCGATGGAGCCGGGGCCCGCTTCCGGCAGGCCGAGATTCTTCCCCGGCCAGTAGTCGGCGGGTGCGCTGAACTGGGGGCCGTCGAGCCAGGAGCCGAGGTCGTCGCGATCGATCACGCCTACCAGGGTACCGGCCCGCGGCGTGTAACACGCCCGAAACACGGGCGATACCGCGGATTCACGCCGCCCACTAGACTGAGGGTATGACGTCGCGGCAATCCTGCCGCAGCGTCCTCCCAGCCCGACACCAGGAGTGAGCTTGTTCTCCACATCTTCCGAACTCGTGTCCTATCTCAGGGACAACGACGTCCAGTTCGTCGACATCCGGTTCTGCGATCTCCCCGGAGTGGTCCAGCACTTCAACCTCCCGGCCTCCGCCTACGGCGAGGACGAGATCAACGACGGCCTGCTGTTCGACGGTTCGTCGATCACCGGATTCCAGGGGATCCACGAGTCGGACATGAAGCTCCTCGCCGACGTCTCCTCGGCCTTCATCGATCCGTACCGCGATGCGAAGACCCTCGTAGTCAACCACTCCATCGTCGACCCGTTCACCGATGAGCCGTACTCGCGCGATCCGCGCCAGGTCGCCGCCAAGGCCGAGGCCTACCTCAAGAGCACCGGCATCGCCGACACCGTCAACGTCGGCGCCGAAGCGGAGTTCTACCTCTTCGACAGCATCCAGTACCAGAACGACCCGGGTCACGGCTTCTTCAAGATCGACTCCGAGGAGGCGGCCTGGAACACCGGTCGCGAGGAGCTCGGGGGCAACCTCGGCTACAAGACCCCCTACAAGGGCGGCTACTTCCCGGTGTCCCCCTCCGACCACTTCGCCGATGTGCGCGACGCCATCTCGCTCACCCTGCAGGAGCTCGGCTTCGAGGTCGAGCGCGCCCACCATGAGGTCGGCACCGCGGGCCAGCAGGAGATCAACTACAAGTTCGACTCCCTCAAGAAGGCCGGCGACCAGCTGCTCGACTTCAAGTACGTCGTGAAGAACACCGCCTGGGAGTTCGGCAAGTCGGCGACCTTCATGCCGAAGCCCCTGTTCGGCGACAACGGCTCGGGCATGCACTGCCACCAGTCGCTGTGGAAGGACGGCGAGCCGCTGTTCTACGACGAGAACGGCTACGCGGGTCTGTCCGACCTCGCCCGCTGGTACATCGGCGGTCTGATCGAGCACGCCGGTGCGGTCCTCGCGTTCACCAACCCGACGATCAACTCCTACCGCCGCCTGGTCCCCGGGTACGAGGCGCCCGTCAACCTCGTGTACTCGGCCCGCAACCGCTCGGCCGCGATCCGCATCCCGGTCACCGGCTCCTCGCCCAAGGCCAAGCGCCTCGAGTTCCGCGTGCCGGACCCGTCGTGCAACCCGTACCTCGCCTTCTCCGCCCAGCTCATGGCCGGACTCGACGGGATCAAGAACCGGATCGAGCCGCCGGAGCCGATCGACAAGGACCTCTACGAGCTTCCGCCGGAGGAGCTCGGCGACATCAAGCTCGTGCCGAACTCGCTCGACGAGGCGCTCGACGAGCTCGAGGCCGATCACGACTTCCTCACCGCCGGGGACGTCTTCACCGATGACCTCATCGAGACCTGGATCCGGATCAAGCGCGAGGAGGAGATCGAGGTCGCCCGCCTCCGTCCGACCCCGACCGAGTTCGAGCTCTACTACTCGATCTGATCGACCGGAACGGTCACCGGCACCCTGCCGATGACCGTCCGCACCGAGGGGGAGCATCCGTGCGGATGCTCCCCCTCGGTGCGTCCTAGACTGGGGCCATGACCCACTACGACCTCCTCATCATCGGCACCGGCTCCGGGAACTCGATCGTCGACGAGCGCTTCGACTGCCTCCGGGTGGCGATCGCAGAGGCCGGCCTGTTCGGCGGCACCTGCCTCAACGTCGGCTGCATCCCAACGAAGATGTTCGTCCACACCGCCGACCTCGCCGCGGCCGCCGCGGACTCCTCGGCCTTCGGGATCCGCACCTCCTTCGGCGGTGCCGACTGGCCGGCGATCCGCGACCGCGTCTTCGGCCGGATCGACCCGATCGAGGCCGGCGGCCGGGAGTACCGGACCAACCGGCAGCCGAACGTCACCGTCTACCCCGAACACGTCCGGTTCACCGGCCCGAAGTCCTTCACCACGGCGTCCGGCACGGAGTTCACCGCCGACCGGGTGGTCCTCGCCGCCGGCTCCCGCGCGCAGATCCCCGCCCTGCCGGGCATCGACACCGACCGCGTCGACACCCCCGGCTATCCCGTCATGACGAACGACACCGTCATGCGGATGAGCGCGCTGCCGGAGACCATGACGATCGTCGGCGGCGGGTTCATCGCCGCCGAGTTCGCCCACGTGTTCTCGGCCCTCGGTGTCGACGTCACCGTGCTCGTGCGCGGCGAGGGGCTGCTCACCGCCGCCGATGCCACCGTCACCGAGCGCTTCACCCGCGCCTTCTCCGCCCACCACCGGGTGCACCTCGGGACGCAGATCCGGCAGGCCGAGGTGTCCGCGGACGGCGTCCGGCTCCAGCTCGAGGCCTCCGGCCGGGTTCCCGACTCCCCCGTCCCGGACGACCTCACCACCGACGTCGTGCTGCTCGCCACCGGCCGGGTGCCGAACATCGACGGCCTCGGCCTCGATGCGGCCGGCATCGACGTCGTCGCCGGACGCGTGGCCGTCGACGACCACCAGCGCGTGCTCTCCGACGGTGCTCCCCTGCCCGGGGTGTTCGCGCTCGGCGACATCAGCTCGCCGCACCTCCTCAAGCACGTCGCGAATCACGAGGCGCGGATCGTGCAGGCGAACCTCCTCGCCGACATCGCCGCGGGCGCCCCGGGCGCTGCACCGGACTCCGCGCTCGAGACGACGAACCACCGCGCGGTGCCCGCCGCGGTGTTCTCCCGCCCGCAGGTCGCCTCCGTGGGCGCGACCGAGGATGCCGTCCGGGCCTCGGGTGCGGAGTACACGGTGAAGATCCAGGAGTACGCCGACGTCGCCTACGGCTGGGCGCTCGAGGACACCACCGGGTTCGTCAAGATCATCGCCGACCGCAGCACCCGACTGATCCTCGGCGCGCACCTCATGGGCGATGAGGCGTCGATGATCGTGCAGCCGCTCATCCAGGCGATGGCCTTCGGCCTGCCGGCGGACCGGATGGCCCGGGAGCAGTACTGGATCCACCCCGCCCTGACGGAGGCGGTGGAGAACGCCCTGCTCGGCCTCGAGTTCACCGACTGACGGGCTCAGTCGTCGTCATCATCGTCATCGTCGTCGTCATCGTCGTCGTCCCAGTCGTCATCGTCCCAGTCGTCGTCATCGTCATCCCCTCCGCCGCCGGGCGCGCGCGGGGGCGGAGCGACCTCCTGCGGGGCGGATCCGCCTCCGCCGCCGCTGCTCGATCCCCCGCCGGAGCCGCCGCTGCCGGAACCTCCGCCCCCGGACCTCTCGCGCTCGGGTGCGGGCTGCCTGCGCTCGACCTGGAACTCCGGCCGCTCGGCCTCGCCCGCCGGGGGTGCCGCGGATTCCGAGGGGTCGAGACCGGCCTCCCCCTCCGCGCCCTCGGCGGCCTCGGTCTCCCCTGCACCGGCGTCCTGCGAGTTGCCGACGATCGGTTCGCTCTGGGAATCCGTCGGGGACATCGAATCCGTCACCCACAGCCCGATCCCGGCCATGAGGGCGAGCATCAGGGCGCCGATGGTGATCAGGGTGCGCACGGGTTCCGCCTTCCTCCTACGAATGTCTCCATGGTCCCGGCCGGGGATGAGCCGCGGATGAGTCGCGTATGAGAAATCTCTCATCCGCCCCGGTGCGGCCCGGGGCCGGTGTCCGGGTCACGCGGGCTCCTCAGCCGACCGGCGGATCCTGAAGCATCCGGTAGCCCAGGCCGCGCACCGTCTCGATCGATTCCGCGCCGAACTTCTGGCGCAGGTACCGCACGTAGACCTCGACGACGTTCGACCGGCCGTCGGAGTCGAGCCCCCACACCCGCTCGAGGATCTGGTCGCGCGAGAGCACCGTGCCGGCATGGGTGACGAAGAGCTCCGCGAGCATGAACTCCCGGGCCGACAGGTCCACCCGCCGATCCCCGACCATCGCGGTGCGGGCGTGCGCATCGAGCTCGATCGCCCCGGCACGCAGGGGGAGCGCCTCCGCCGCCGGCGCCGCCTCCGCCCGGTGCTGCTGGTGGTCGCGCAGGCGGAGCTCCACCCGTGCGACGAGCTCGGAGACCTGGAACGGCTTCGCCAGGTAGTCGTCGGCTCCCCCGGTGAGACCGTGCACGGTGTCCTCGCTCGAGGTCCGTGCGGTGCACATGATGACCGGCGTGGTGTTCTTCGACTCCCGCAGCGCGGCGAGGATCGCGAAGCCGTCGATCGTCGGCAGCCCGACGTCGAGCACGATGAGATCGTACGCCCCGTGGAGCGCGGACTGGAGGGCGAACATGCCGTCGGCGGCGACGTCGGAGGTGTGCCCGGCCTTCGTCAGGCCCTTGGCGATGAAGCGGGCGATGTTCGCCTCGTCCTCGGCGATCAGGATGTGTGCCATGGTGCCGGCTCCGTTCTCCAGGGGGTGCGGGGGATGACGATGGTGAATGCGGCGCCGTGTCCGGGCCGGGACTCGAGGTCGACCCAGCCGCCGTGCGCGTGGGCGATCGCGGCGACGATCGCGAGCCCGAGGCCGGAGCCCTCGGTGCCGCCGCTGCCGGATCCGCGGCGGAACCGGTCGAAGATGTGCGGCTGCTCCTCGTCCGGGATGCCGGGGCCGTCGTCGGCCACGCGGAACAGCACCGCCGGCCCGGCCTCGGGGTGGGTGGCCGGGGACGAGGTGGCCGCAGCCGAGATCACCACGCTCGATTCCGGCGGGGTGTGGTTCACCGCGTTGCGGCACAGCTGGAGCAGGGCCTGCGCGATCCGCTGCCGGTCGATGACCATCTCCTGATCGACGGAGGTGGCGACGGTGAATCGCTGCGGGCCCAGGCTCGAGGCCTTCGCGGCGACCTCGCTGACGATCGACGCCGCAGACTCCGGGCCGATCCGGATGAAGTCGGCGTGCCCGGCTGCGGCGAGGAGCGAGAGGTCGGCGACGATGCGGCTCATCCGGTCGACCTCGTCGAGCACGAGGTCACGGGTCTCGACGACGTCGGCCGGATCGGTCTCGTCGACGACCTCGAGGTTGCCGCGGATGATCGTCAGCGGCGTCTTGAGCTCGTGCCCGGCATCGGAGAGGAAGCGGCGCTGCTCCTCCACCCCGTCCTGGACCCGGTCGAGCATGGAGTTGAAGCTCGCGCCGAGCCGGTCGATCTCGTCGCCGGTGCCGGTCACCGCGACGCGCGCGCTGAGATCGTTCGCGTCGGCCCTCCCGGCGACCTCGTTGATCTCGTGTACCGGACGCAGCATCCGCGCCATCACCCCGGCGCCGAGCACCCCGACGAGGACGAGCGTGAACAGACTGACCCCGGCGTGGATCCAGGCACCCTGTGCGACCTCGTCGTAGAACCGTCCGAGGTCGTAGGCGATGATGAAGTAGCCCTGCGACTCGTCGCCGGGCACGGTGACCGGGACGATCGCCACCCGCATGAGCTCGGACTCGTAGGACACGTCGGTGGTGACGGTCCGGTCAGGGGTCCTGCGGCTCTCGATCTCTGCCAGCAGCGCCGGATGGGTGATGTCGACGGTGCGCTCCCCGGCCGGCACGTACACGATCTCGCCGTCGATCATCGCGGCGAAGGATTCGTGCGCGCCCGGCACGTCGGCGGTCATCGCGGCGTAGAGCAGCTCGGTGAGCGATTCGAAGGGCTCGCCCTCGGCGTCGCCGGCCGCGGAGAGGGTGCGGAGGTCGGCGATCTCGTCGTCGAGCTCGTTGTTCGCCCGGTCGGAGGCGCTCTTGGCCTGGAACGCGAAGCTCAGGCCGCCGGCGATGAGCAGGCCGGCGAAGATCGTGGAGAGCACGACGAGGAGGGTGCGGCCCCGGAACGAGCTCGCCGATTCCCGCAGCCGCGCCCGCATCGTCAGCGCAGCAGGGACTCGTACACCTGCACGGTCTCGCGGCCGATCTGCTCCCAGGAGAAGGTGTCGACGGCACGCTGCCGGCCCCGCCTGCCCATCTCGCGGGCGCGGTCGGGGTCGGAGACCATGCGGGTGAGGCCCTCGGCGAGGTCCCGGACGAACGCCTCGGGATCCTTCGGGGTGCCGGTCCCGTCGTCGAGCTGATCGATGGGCACGATGATCCCGGTGTCGCCGTCGAGCACGACCTCGGGGATCCCTCCGGTCGCGGTGCCGACGACCGGCGCGCCGCAGGCCATCGCCTCGAGGTTGACGATGCCGAGCGGCTCGTAGACGCTCGGGCACACGAAGGTCGTCGCGTGTGTGAGGAGCTGGGTGAGCTTCTCCCGCGGCAGCACGGTGTCGATGAGGACGACGCCGGAGCGGGTCTCCTGCAGCTCGGCGACGAGCCCGGCCACCTCCTGGGCGATCTCCGGGGTGTCCGGTGCGCCTGCGCAGAGCACCACCTGGACGTCCTCGGGCAGCAGGGCGACGGCGCGCAGCAGGTAGGGCAGGCCCTTCTGCCGGGTCACCCGGCCGACGAACACGACGCTCGGACGCCGCGGGTCGATGCCGTACTCGTCGAGCACCGCGGTGTCCTCGTTCGGCTGCCAGGCGCTCGAGTCGATGCCGTTGTAGACGACGCGCACCTTCCCGGGGTCGATCTGCGGGTAGACGCGCAGGATGTCGCGCTTCATGCCCTCGGACACGGCGATGACGCCGGCGGAGTGCTCGTAGGCGGTGCGCTCGGCCCACGAGGAGATCGCGTAGCCGCCGCCGAGCTGCTCGGCCTTCCACGGCCGCAGGGGCTCGAGGGAGTGCGCGGACAGCACGTGCGGGATGTCGTACATGAGGGAGGCGAGGTGGCCGGCCATGTTCGCGTACCAGGTGTGGGAGTGCACGAGGTCGGCCCCGGCGATCCCGGCGATCATCGACAGGTCGACGCCGAGCGTGCGGATCGCGGCATTCTGGTCGGCCAGCGCCGACAGCTCTGGGTAGCCGGTGGCATAAGGGATGTCGCGCCGGTCGCCGAAGGCGTGGACGCGCACGTCGATGAGCATCGCGAGGACGGCGCTGAGCTCGGCGACGTGGACGCCGGCACCGCCGTAGACCTCGGGCGGGAATTCCTTGGACACGATGTCTGTACGCACGCCCCAATCTAATCACGGACCACCTGCGGGCGTGAGCGGCGCCGGAGCGCACGGCGTTCGCTGTGGGGTGCGCTTGCGGGCGAACCGCAGGTCACAGGGAGTGTTGGCGTGGGCGGGGCGAGCGAATAGAGTGAGAAGTGCCCGCTAGACCTCCATCGGAGAAGGACTGCGAATGTCGGATCCCCGCGTACTGTCCATCGTCCTCGCCGGTGGCGAGGGCAAGCGACTGCAGCCGCTGACCTATGACCGCGCCAAGCCCGCAGTCCCGTTCGCCGGCAGCTACCGGCTCATCGACTTCGTCCTGTCGAACCTCGTGAACTCCGGCCTGCGCGAGGTCGTCGTGCTCACGCAGTACAAGTCGCACTCGCTCGACCGGCACATCTCCGAGACCTGGCGGTTCTCCTCCCTGCTCGGCAACTACATCGCCTCCGTGCCCGCCCAGCAGCGGGTGGGCAAGCGCTGGTTCCAGGGCAGCGCCGACGCGATCTTCCAGAGCCTCAACCTGATCTTCGACGCCAAGCCGGACATCGTCGCGGTGCTCGGCGCTGACCACGTGTACCGGATGGACTTCCGGCAGATGATCGACGCCCACCTGGAATCCGGCCTGCCCGCGACCGTCGCCGGCGTCCGGCAGCCGGTGGCCCTGTCCAAGCAGTTCGGGGTCATCGAGACCGTCGAGGACGACCCGAGCCGGATCTCCGCCTTCGTTGAGAAGCCGGCCTCGACCCCCGGCCTGCCCGACTCCCCCGGCGAGTTCCTCGCCTCGATGGGCAACTACGTGTTCGATGCGCAGGCGCTCATCGACGCGGTCGTCTCCGATTCCAAGGACGACTCCTCCTCCCACGACATGGGCGGGGACATCATCCCCTCGTTCGTGTCCCGCGGCGAGGCCGGCGTGTACGACTTCGCGAACAACGTCATCCCCGGGTCCGGGAGCAAGGACCACGGCTACTGGCGGGACGTCGGGACGATCGACTCGTTCTACGACGCCCACATGGACCTCATCGCCCCGGTCCCGTCGTTCGACCTGTACAACATGCGCTGGCCGATCTACACCCGCCACACGGTGCTGCCGCCGGCGAAGTTCGTCCACGACATCGACCACCAGCCCGGTCGCGCCGTCGATTCGATCGTCTCCCCCGGCGTCGTGATCTCCGGCGGCTACGTCGAGGGTTCGGTGATCTCCCAGGGGGTGACCGTCGACTCGCTCGCGGCGGTGTCCGCCTCGGTCGTCATGGACAATGTGCGGATCGACCGCGGCGCGCGGGTGCACCGGGCGATCCTCGACAAGAACTCCGTCGTGCCGCCCGGCGAGACCGTGGGGCTGTTCCCCGAGGTCGACCGGCGACGCGGCTTCACCGTCACCGACAGCGGGCTCACGGTCGTGCCGAAGAACCACACCGTCAACGACGACCCGTTCGACGACGCCCCGCGACTCCATCCCTGAGTGCGGCCCTTCCCCTGAGTGTGGTGCGGCCCCACCCCTGAGTGCGGCTCAGTCGAACTCGTAGAACAGCCGCTCCATGACCTTGCGCGCACGCCGGGTCGCCCCGAGGTACTCCTCCGCGAGCCGCTGCGCGCTGCCCGGCCGGTAGCCCATGAGTCGGGCGGCGGCCTCGAGCTCGGTGTGGTCGGCGGGCAGCGCAGCGGCGGTGCGGCCGCGGAACAGCATCACCGCCGACCGCAGCGCGGTCGCCATCGACCAGGCGGTCTCGAGCGTCCGCGCATCGTCCTCCCCCGCGAGCCCGGCCTCCACCGCGGCGTGGAGCGCCCCGAGCGTCGAGGTGGTCCGCAGGCCGGGATGATCCGCCGCATGGCGGAGCTGCAGGAGCTGCACCGTCCATTCGACGTCGGACAGCCCGCCGCGGCCGAGCTTGATGTGCCGCTTGGGGTCCGCCCCGCGCGGCAGCCGCTCGCTCTCCATCCGGGCCTTGAGCCGGCGCATCTGCCGCAGCGATGACACCGGGACCTCGCCGGGATAGCGCAGGGGGTCGATGAGCGCGTCGAACGCCTCGCGCAGCTCTCCCGAACCGGCGATCGGGCGGGCGCGCAGGAGCGCCTGCGCCTCCCAGGGCTCCGACCACTTGGCATAGTAGCGGCGGTACGACTCGAGTCCGCGGACGAGCGGGCCGGACTTGCCCTCGGGCCGGAGGTCGGCGTCGATGTCGATCTCGAGGCTCGCGGATCCGGTGGCGCCGAGCGCGGAGGTGAGCGCCAGCGCCACCTTCTTCACGTGCGCCGTCAGACGCCCCGAGGCCTCGGAGTCGAGGTCGTCCACCAGCGGACGGTGGACGAACATCACGTCGGCATCGGAGAAGTAGCCGATCTCCGCCCCGCCGAGCCGGCCCATCGCGATCACCGCGAACTCGTAGTCGGGGACATCGGCCTCGGCGTCGAGCCCGGCGCGCACGGCGGACAGCGCGGCGTCGATCGTGATCTCCATGAGCTGGGAGAGGATGCCGGGGATCGCGGGGAGCTCGACGGCGTCGAGCACGTCGCCCAGCGCCGTGCGGAGCACCTCGCGGCTGTAGAGCGCACGGATCGGCTCGACCGCCTCGGCGCCGTGCCGCTCGAGGAGACCGGCGGCCTCCTGGCGCAGCGAGTCCACGCTGCGCGGCTGCAGGCGTTCCTGGTCGTCGAGCCAGGCGGCGGCCGCGGGATTGTGGAGCAGGAGGCCGGTGGCGAACTCCGACAGGGAGAGCACCTGTGCCATGGACCGCGCGGCGACCCCGGAGTCGCGGAGCAGCTTGAGGTACCAGTTCGACCCGGACAGGGACTCCGAGAGCCGCCGGAACGCGAGCAGGCCGGCATCGGGGTCGACGCCCTCGGAGAACCAGTCGAGGAGCGCGGGCAGCACCTGGCGGTGCACGACGGCGGCGCGGCTCACCCCGGAGGTCAGGGCGGCGATGTGGCCCATCGCGGCCTTCGTGCCCCGGTACCCGAACGCGGCCAGGCGGGCCCGAGCGGCCTCGGCGGACATCGCGGTGAGCGCGTCCTGCCCCGCGGCGGCCTCGAGGATCGGGCGGTAGAAGATCTGTTCGTGCAGGCCGCGCACCCGCTTGCTGTGGGCGGTGCGGTCGTCGGCCAGACGCCCCTCCGAGCGGTCGCCGAGCGCGTACACGCTGCGCGCGAGCGTGCGCAGCTTCGACTCCTGGTCGGGCAGCAGGGCGGTGCGCTGCATGCGGGGGATCTGCAGCCGGTGCTCGACGACCCGCATGAAGCGGTAGGCCTCGGCGAGATCGGCGGCATCGGCGGAGGCGATGTACCCGGTCTCGCCGAGCGCGGCGAGCACCCGCAGGGTGGTGGGGACGCGGATCCGGTCGTCGGCGAGACCGTGGACGAGCTGGAGGAGCTGGGCGGAGAACTCGACATCGCGCAGCCCGCCGGGGCCGAGCTTGATCTGCCGCTCGGTCTCCTTCTTGGGGATGAGGTCGACGACCCGCACCCGCATCGCGCGGACCTGTTCGATGAACCCATCGCGGCCGGAGGCGGTCCACACGTAGGGGTTGAGGGTGTCGTACCAGGCGGCGCCGAGTGAGGCGTCGCCGGCGATCGGGCGGGCCTTGAGCAGGGCCTGGAACTCCCAGTTGTGGGCGACCTCGGCGTAGTAGTGGTCGAACTCCTCGAGCTTGCGCACGAGCGGTCCGGCCTTGCCCTCCGGGCGGAGCGCGGCGTCGAGTTCCCACAGCGCGGGCTCGGCCGCGGAGCCGCTGATGATCTCGACGAGCCGCAGCGCCAGGCGGGTCGCGGCCCGGGCTGCGGTGTCGTCGGGGGCCTCGCCGCGCGCGGCGTAGCAGAACACGACGTCGACGTCGCTGACGTAGTTGAGCTCGCGCGCCCCGCACTTGCCCATCCCGATGACGGCGAGCGAGGCGGTGTCGGCGTCCTCGGTCTCCGCGCGGGCGATCGTCAGACCGGCGTCGATCACCCCGGCGGCGAGGTCGCTCAGCAGCGCGGTGACGGATTCGACGATCGATGTCGGCTCGAGGGCGGCGAGGTCGTCGACGGTGACCTGGACGAGCAGGTCGCGGTAGCGGCGGCGCAGCGCGGCCACGGCCTCCTCCCCCGTCATCGTCGCGGTCGGGAGCTCGGCATCCGGATCAGCGCCGACGGCGGTGAACAGCGTCCGCCGCAGCGCGTCCGGTGCGGCGTCCTCGGAGCCGACGATGAGGTGGGTGTCCTCGCCGTTGAGCACGAACACCGAGTCCGGCCAGCGCACGAGGTGATCGATGCTCGCCTCCGAGGCGCCGGCGAGCAGGATGAGACGGGACAGGAAGGCCGGGGACCCGGCGAGGGCGGCACGCAGCCGATCCCCCTCCCCCTCGCGGGCCACCGCCTCGACGACCCGGAGGACGCCGAGCGCGGCGGCGTCGGGATCCGCCGCCGCACTGAGCAGGCCGGCGACGGCGGGGCCGGCGAGCACCTCGGCCCCGAGGAGCTCGTCCGCCTCGCCCATGAACCGCTGGGCCCGGGCGGACGTCCCCGCCCCGCCCGAGCGCGCCGGGTCGCCGCGTCGCGTGCGCATCAGGGTGCGGTGAAGTGCCGGCCGAGCTCGTACTCGGTGACCTGCGCACGGTAGTCGTTCCACTCCTCGCGCTTGTTGCGGAGGAAGAAGTCGAACACCTCCTCGCCCAGGGTCTCGGCGACGAGTTCGCTGTCCTCCATCCGTGCCAGCGCCTCGTCGAGGCTCGCCGGCAGCGCCTCGATGCCCATGGCGCGGCGCTCGTTGTCGCTGAGCGTCCACACGTTGTCCTCCGCCTCCTCGGGGAGCTCGTAGCCCTCCTCGATCCCCTTGAGCCCGGCGGCGAGCATGACGGAGTAGGCGAGGTACGGGTTGGCGGAGGAGTCGGTGCCGCGATACTCGATGCGCGCCGACGAGGACTTCCCGGACTTGTACTGCGGCACCCGGATCAGCGCAGAGCGGTTCCGGTGGCCCCAGCAGATGTAGCTCGGCGCCTCGTGGCCGGTCCAGATCCGCTTGTAGGAGTTGACGTACTGGTTGGTCACGGCACTGATCTCCGCGGCGTGGCGGAGCAGGCCGGCGACGAACCGGCGGCCGGTCTGCGAGAGGTGGTACTCCCCTGCCGGCTCGTAGAAGGCGTTGCTCTCCCCCTCGAACAGCGACATGTGCGTGTGCATGCCGTTGCCGGGCCGGTCGGCGAGCGGCTTGGGCATGAAGGATGCGTAGACGCCCTGCTGCAGCGCCACCTCCTTGACGAGGGCCCGGAAGGTCATGACGTTGTCGGCCATGGTGAGGCCGTCGGCATAGCGCAGATCGATCTCGTTCTGGCCGGGGCCGGCCTCGTGGTGGGAGAACTCGACGGAGATCCCCATCGCCTCGAGCGTCTGCACGGCGGTCCGGCGGAAGTCGTTGGCGGTCCCGCCGTTGACGTGGTCGAAGTAGCCGGCGGTGTCGACGGGCACCGGCGGACGGCCGCCGAGCTCCCCGGATTCGAAGAGGTAGAACTCGATCTCAGGGTGGACGTAGAAGGTGAAGCCGCGCTCACCCGCCCGATCCATGGTCCGGCGCAGCACGTTGCGGGCATCGGATGCCGCGGGATGGCCGTCGGGCGAGTAGATGTCGCAGAACATGCGGCCGGTGGGCTCCGACTCCCCGCGCCACGGCAGGAGCGAGAAGGTCGAGGGGTCGGGGCGCAGGACCATGTCGGACTCGAACACCCGGGAGAAGCCCTCGACGGAGCTGCCGTCGAACCCGATGCCCTCGCCGAATGCGCCCTCGAGCTCCGCCGGGACGATGGCGACGGACTTGAGCTGGCCGAGCACGTCGGAGAACCACAGCCGGATGAACCGGACGTCGCGGTCCTCGACGGTGCGGAGCACGAACTCCTGCTGGCGGTTCATGGATCCCATCAGGACTTCCAGTCCCGGTCCTCGGACTCCCAGTCCGCGGTGTTCTCCGCGGCCCGGGACAGCGCGTTCTGCGCCTCTTCGGCGGTGTCGTAGGGGCCCATCCGGTTCTCCCACGCGCTCGCGCGCCCCTTCTCCACCTGGTTCGTCTTGGTGTTGTACCAGAACTTCTCTGCACCGGCATCGGTGTTCGCGTCCGACATCTCGGGTCTCCTTCGGCTGCGGGGGTGCGGTGGGGCGGCTGCGCCCCCGGTCCGCACGCGGTTGGCGGGTTCCGCTCCCACCTTACCGCCGTGCCGGGCCGCGTCCCCGTCCCACCATCTAAAGGTTTGCTCGGCCGACCTTTAGGGGCGTACAGTGTGGTGACCCGATACCCCGGCGGCGTACGCCGCCACCCCCGAGGGAGAGAATCGATGAAGATCGCCGTCCCGACAGAGATCAAGAACAACGAGAACCGCGTGGCCATCACCCCCGCAGGCGTCCACACGCTCGTCGAGGGCGGCAACACCGTCGTCGTCCAGGCCGGCGCCGGCATCGGCTCCTCGATCAGCGACGAGGAGTACCGGGAGGCCGGCGCGGAGATCATCGAGGATCCCGCCGAGGTCTGGCAGGCCGGTGAGATGGTGCTCAAGGTCAAGGAGCCCATCGCCGAGGAGTACGGCCACCTGCGCGAGGACCTCATCCTCTTCACCTACCTCCACCTCGCCGCCGACGAGCCGCTCACCACTGCTCTGCGCGAGGCCGGCACCACGGCGATCGCCTATGAGACGGTGCAGCCCGAGGGCGGCGGTCTGCCGCTGCTCGCCCCGATGTCGGAGATCGCCGGCCGGCTGTCGACCCAGGTCGGAGCCCACACGCTCCTCAAGGCCAACGGCGGTCGCGGCATCCTGCTCGCCGGCGTGCCCGGGGTCCGCCGCGGCCGCGTCACCGTGATCGGCGCCGGAGTCGCCGGCACGAACGCCGCCCGCATCGCCATGGGGATGGGCGCCGAGGTCGAGATCATCGACATCAACGCCCAGCGGCTGCGTCACCTCGACGAGATCTACGGTGCGAGCCTGCAGACCACGGTGTCGAACCCCTACGAGATCGCCCGTGCCCTCGAGACCTCCGACCTCGTCATCGGCTCCGTGCTCATCCCCGGGAAGCGCGCCCCCAAGCTCGTCACCGATGAGATGGTGCAGGGCATGCGGCGCGGTTCCGTGCTCGTCGACATCGCGATCGACCAGGGCGGCTGCTTCGAGAACTCGAAGCCCACGACCCACGACGATCCGACGTTCCCGGTGCACGACTCGGTCTACTACTGCGTGGCGAACATGCCCGGCGCGGTGCCGAACACCGCGACCAAGGCCCTGACGAACGCGGTCATGCCCTACGCCGCCCGGATCGCGAGGTCCGGCTGGCGCGAGGCGCTGGTGGCCGACCCGGCGCTCGCCCGCGGCCTCAACGTCCAGGCCGGGAAGGTGACGAACGAGAACGTCGCCGAGGCGTTCGGTCTCGAGCACATCACGCCGGCCGAGGCGATCGACGCCTGAGCACGGCCCTCTGGCTGCGCCCAGCGGCGGCCCGGAGAGCTTCGGCTCCCGGGCCGCCGGCGTGCGCGGGCGTCCCCTGTGAGCAGCCGAGAGCGGGCGGGCCGCCGGCGTGCTCGCGCGGGAGCGGGCCGTCAGCCGGCCATCATCGTCGTCGCCCGGAAGTGCTCCTCGCACAGCCGGCCGGCGGCAGGGCCGTCGCCGTCGCGGATCGCCTCGACGATCGCCGAGTGGTCGGCGCAGGCGCGGGCGAAGAGCTCCGGCGAGAACGGATCGTGGCGGAAGCCGGTGTTGATCCGCCGGTCGAGATCGGTGACGATCCGCACGATCTCCGGGTTGTGCCCGGCGAGGGCCACGGCGTGGTGGAAGCGGGCGTCGGCGAGCCGGGCCCCGGCGGCATCGGCCTGGGCGGCGTAGGCATCGGCGAGCCCGGCGATCTCCTCGGCCTCGGCCGCGGTGCGCCGCTGCGCGGCGAGCAGCGCGGCCCGGTTCTGGACCACGGCGCGCGCATCGAGCAGGTCGATGCGGGTGCGGTGGAACTCCTGCAGGCGGTCCTCGATCCCGGCCAGTGCCCGGGAGTCCCATTCGGCGACGAAGGTGCCGCCGCCCCGCCCGCGCCGGCGCACGATGAAGCCGCCACGCTCGAGCCGGTCGAGGGCCGCGCGGACGGAGGACCGTGACACCTGCATCGCCGCGGCGAGCTCACGCTCCGGCGGCAGCGCCGAACCCACCGGGAGGGCGCCGACGGCGATCGAGGACATGATGTGGTCGGCGATCTGCTGGGGCGCGCTCGTCATCACGACGACGTCCCCCAGACCGTCGCCCAGACCGGACAGCGGTGTGCTCATGCGACCTCCTCGGGAACCTCCATCCTAGTCCCGCACCGCGGACTGCGGACCGGGCCGGACGCCGATTAGACTGGCCGCATCATGACATCACACGCGCCGCTGGGCACCCTCACACCAGGAACCGTCTCCCCCGTCCGCAGCGTCCCCGCCGACATCCCGCGTCCGGAGTACGTGGGCCGTGCGGTGCCGGACGAGGGACGCGGCGGGGACCACTACACGCCGGAGGAGATCGAGCGCATCCGGGCGGCCGGCCGGATCGCCGGCAACGCGCTCGCCGAAGCCGGTCGCGCCATCGTCCCCGGCGTCACCACCGACGAGCTCGACCGGATCGCCCACGAGTACCTCTGCGACCACGGCGCCTACCCGTCCTGCCTCGACTACCGCGGCTTCCCCAAGTCGATCTGCACCTCGATCAACGAGGTGATCTGCCACGGCATCCCGGATTCCACCGTCCTGCAGGACGGGGACATCATCAATCTCGACATCACCGCGTACAAGGACGGGATGCACGGGGACACGAACTACACCTTCTGCGTCGGCGAGGTCGACGAGGAGTCCCGGCTGCTCGTCGAGCGCACGTACGAGGCCACGATGCGCGGGATCAAGGCGGTGAAGCCGGGACGCGAGATCAACGTCATCGGCCGCGTCATCGAGAAGTACGCCGGACGGTTCGGATACGGAGTCGTGCGCGACTACACCGGGCACGGGGTGGGCCGCGAGTTCCACTCCGGCCTCATCGTCCCCCACTACGACGCCGCGCCGGCCCACAACGAGGTCATGGAGCCGGGCATGGTGTTCACCATCGAGCCGATGCTCAATCTCGGCACCGAGAAGTGGGAGTCCTGGGACGACGACTGGACCATCGTCACCGCCGACCGGAAGCGCTCCGCACAGTTCGAGCACACCCTCGTCGTCACCGAATCCGGTGCCGACATCCTCACCCTGCCCGACGAGTCCACCGGGATCTTCCACGGCCCGGCGGCCTGACGCCGCCCCACGAGCCCGACCCGTTCCCCGAAAGGCGGATCATGACCGACTTCCTCCACTCCGACACCCCCTACGGCATCGGCATCGACATCGGCGGCACCGGGATCAAGGTCGGCCTCGTGTCCCTCGTCGACGGCACCCTGCCGTTCAAGCGCGTGCGCGTGCTCACCCCCAAGCCCGCCACCCCGGAGGCGGTCGTGGGTGCGGTGGCCGATGCCGTCGACCAGGTGGTCGACAAGGCCGTGCGCAGGAAGGTCGTGCCCGACGCCGCGGCGCTCGCCCGGCTGCCGCTCGGCGTCGCCTTCCCCGGCGTCGTCAAGGAGGGCACGGTGCTGTTCTGCCCGAACCTCGACCAGAGCTGGATCGGCGAGCACCTGCCCGAGGCGATCACCCGGGCCACCGGCCGCAGCTGCTTCGTCATGAACGACGCCGATGCCGCCGGATTGGCTGAGATGACCTTCGGCGCCGGGCGGGGCCACCGCAAGCAGACGGTGATCATGACGACGCTCGGCACGGGGATCGGCACCGCGCTGTTCCACGACGCGGTGCTCGTGCCGTTCACCGAGCTCGGTCACCTCGAGATGAACGGGGCGGATGCGGAGACGCAGGCGGCGGAATCCGTCAAGGTCCGCGAGGGGCTCGAGTACGCCGAGTGGGCGCAGCGTCTGCAGCAGTACTACTCGATGCTCGAGATGCTCTTCACCCCGGACCTGTTCATCGTCGGCGGTGGGATCTCGAAGAGCCACGAGCAGTTCCTGCCGCTGCTTCGGCTGCGCGCGGAGATCGTGCCGGCCGAGCTCCGCAACGACGCCGGCACGGTGGGTGCGGCGTATCTCGCGGCCAACGGGGGTCGGGCGAAGGTGCGCAAGCACAAGGGGTGAGGACAGGCCGCCTGTACGCCGGGTATAGGACACCGACCCCGCTGACCAGCGATAACGCTCTAATCCGCCGCCGCAGTCCGCAAATAGTCCGCCGAATACCCAAGAACCTCCGCTAGCACTGCTCCCCCGGCCGCTCGAGTCTTGTCCTCGGCAGACGGCCAGATGTGCGAGTAGGTGTCCAAGGTGATCGACGGCGAAGAGTGCCCGAGCGCGCGCTGCACCGTCACGACGTCGCACCCCTGCGCGATCAGGCCGGAGGCGTAGAAGTGCCGGAGGTCATGCAGGGTGAACTCGTCGAGACCGGCACGCGACCGGGCCGTTCTGAACCGTTGCGCAGCGGACTTCCGCGTGAACTGGCGGGGGCCGTTCGAGAACACCCAAGCCGCGCCTGTCTCGTCGTGCCAGGCACCGAAGTTCCGCAGGTGCTCCGCCAGGATCGTCGTCAGGCCCTCCGCGACGTACACGACCCGCTCGGAGCCGTCCTTGGGCGCGACAACCTGGACGTCGCTGTTCGACTCCCCCTGGATCTGACGCTCGACGGTGATCGTGCGCCGCAGGAAGTCGACATCGGGGACCTGTAGGCCGGCCACCTCCCCCAGCCGGAGGCCGGCGAACGCGGCCACGGCGATGAACGCTCGGAAGTACGTGTCCGCCGCTTCCATCAGCTGACGCACTTCTGACGGCGTGGGGATGCGCATTGACGCCTCGGCGCGCCGCTTCCGTGGCAGCTGGGCGCCCTCAGCAGGATTCCGGGCGATCACGCGCTCCTTGACCGCGGCGATGAAACACATGCTGACGAACTTGTACCGCGTCTCGATGGTCGCCGGAGACAGGCCAGTCGGCTTCTTCTCCGTCGCGACTGTCATCGACTTCACCCAGCCCTGCACCTCGGCGTGCGTGATCTTCTTGAGCTCCCGGTCGAGGAACGGTGTCGATTCGAGCGCGTACTGCGCCTGCACCGATGTGCGCTGAGTCCACACCTTCGTGCTCGACCAATACTCGTACCACGACCGCAGGGTGACCCTGCCGGCCTGGGGGTCGACGTAGTCACCGCGCACTATCGAGGCGGTGACCGTGTTCAGCCAGCCCTGCGCGTCGATCTTCCGGTCGAAGTGGCGAGCGTGCTCCTTGCCGTCGTGGTCGCGGTATCGGGCGCGCCACCTGCCGTTAGGACGCTTCTGGATCGAGGACACCGTATACCTCCATCATCGCCGTGACGAACGGACCCTTCTCGTGTTCGAGTTCGGCGATTGGGTCTTCTCGCTTCAGGCGCTTGTCATCCCGAAGCCGATCAATCTCGATCTTCTCTGCCCGATCTGCCTTTACGTCTTCGACAATCTCATCCGGTGTAGTAGTGACGAGCCCCTCGATCACCCTCTCAAACGGAGGCAACGTCTTGCCGAACGGGTAGGAGTCCGCTTTCAGCGCAAGGGTCAGCTGCAGCTCGTAAAGCTCTTCCATCCCCTCCTTGATCGACTGGATCTTGTTCTGCACCGCGTATGAGAGCTCCACGATGTCATTTGCCGGCGGGGACTGTAGCAGGTCGATCACGAAGGTCTCGAGCACCTTCGCCAGAATGAGCAGTTCGCCAACACTTACCGTCCGCTCCCCCTTCTCTGTGCGTGAGACCGTCATCTGGTTGTAGTTCGTCGCACCCGCAGCGACCATGCGGCGCGCGAGTTCCGACTGTGACCACGACCTCTGCTCTCGCAGTCGCTTCACATTCTCCGCGACCCACCTGTCGCCTTCTCGATCAAGCCCTTCGTCAACCATGGACACATACTCCCACACAGGTGTTGCAAATCTCAACGAGTTACCTATACTAGCTTTGTCGTTTGAATTCACCACACAAGTGAGGAGGAGGGCAATGGCCGACAAGTTGCTCTACATCGAAGAGGTAGCGGAGATGCTGAGGAAGTCGCCCGCTTCCCTGCGGTATCAGATCCACAAGGGCGAGAACATCCCGCCGTCTGCAAAGGTGTTCGGCCGGCGCATGTTCCGGGAGTCCGACGTCGTCAAGTGGCTCGACGAACAGTTCGAGAAGGAGACGGCATGAGCATCGCCTACAAGTGCGACTGCGGGTGGCTGGTCACAGACGGAGGCCCCGACGACGTCTGGGACGACACGAACCAGCTCATCGACGACCACGTCGAGAACTGCCGCATGAATGAGAACGACGGCCCCGCCAACCGCCAAGAAGCCGGGACCGCCGAAGATCCGAACCCCTATCAGAAGGAACAGATCGTGAAGAACGATACCGCCAAGTCTACCCACCCGGACACTCTGTGGCACCCCGTCTGGTGCGACCCGAAGCACTGCTCAGCGGACAACAACGCACCTCGGGATCTTGCGCACCAATCCGTGCCCATGAAGTCCGGGCGCGGATGGGAACAACTCACCGGAGAATGGAAGGCCGCCGCCCAGCTCATGCGCCTCGACTGGGAAGGCGACGGCGACAAGCGCACCTTCGCCGTCATCCGCTTCAACGACTCCGAAGATCTGGCGCTCCACGAAAGCGACCTCACCCAGCTCATCGGATTCCTCGAGGCTGTCCGCATCCGACTGTGGGAGGCAACGGCATGAGCGACTACATCATCGTCGACGACAACGGCATCCCCGACTCGGTCATCAACAGCCTCGAGATCACCGACGCCGGCTTCACCCTCGCCTGCCGCCTCGGAGCCGCCCGCGGGGACCAGACAGCGATCACCGACGCCGTGGCCGAGGTGCTGCACGAGTGGGACGACAGCGCACGATTCGTGTTCGTCTCCGCGCTCACGCAGCTCGCCCGCGACCTGGTGCCGATGGTCGCCAGCCTCGCCAAGGCATCGACCGGGGTGGACTGGCACGCCCACTGCGAGGCCATGCTCTCCGATGACTACGACCCCTCGAAGGTGGACGGTGGTGGTGCCGGATGACGTGGGCCAAGTACGGCACCGAGTTCTTCGACCAGCTCGTCGACGCGAGCTTCCCCGATGACCTCGACGACGCCTGCCAGCTCACCCACACCCAGGCCCTCCACTACCTCTACTCCGTCGAGGCGATGGACATGACCTTCCCGAAGAACGCACTGCCGAGATTCGCCACGAGCCGGAAGGCTGAGGCTGCCGCCCGGATCCTCTCCGACCGCGGCATCTGGGAGGACCGAGGCAGCCGGTACAAGGTGCTCCACCATGAGGACATCTTCCGGCAGTCGCTCGGCTACCAGCTCAAGGAGCGGGTGCGATCGAAGGAGGCGATGCGGAAGCGGCGCGGCAAGGGACCGGATGGCAACCCTCCCCCGGGTGTTACGCAGGATGTTACGCGTCACGTTATGCGAACACAGTCAGACAGTCATTCAGCCAATACGAAGAAGGATTTACCCGACTTCGATTCTGAAACTGGTGAAGTCCTCGACGATCCTCCGAAGCTCCATGCGGTCGATGACATCGGCTACGACCCGGATGCGTATGAGGACTACCTGTCCGAGGTCGAGCGCGTGCCGAAGAACCATGACGAGCTGGTCGCGACGAGTCCGTTCGCTCGGAAGGGAGCGTTGGGATGAGTGATGGTCGGTCGCGTCGCCGGCTGGTCGTGGTCCCGGGCCGCGAGCACCCCACCCACCACGAGAGCTACAAGTCCGGTGCCACTGTCCGCCTGGGCGACCATTACGCCTACCTCAGCAAGGCCGATTGCTACCGCCTCGCGGACCAGCTCGTCGACCTCGCCGAACGATTCGAAGACGGAGACCGATGAGCCGGCTGTTCAAACCCTGCATCACATGCGGCCTCCCAGGACCCGACCGCTACTGCCCCGAGCACACACCAGCCAGGAGGATGCCCAAGGAGTCCCCCCGGAAACGCGGGTACGACTCCACCTGGGACCGGCTGAGCATCCGCGCCCGCAAAGCCCAGCCCTTCTGCCTCGACTGCGGACGCACCGACGACCTCACCACCGACCACTCCGCCGAAGCCTGGGAACGCTACGAGCAGGGGAAGGTGATCCGCCTCGAGGACGTCGCCGTTCGCTGCCGGTCCTGCAACTCGATGAAGGGAGACCCCCGCAACACGCGACCTGTGGAAAACGCTGTGGACAGAGGGGATGAGGGGTTGACAAAACCCCAAAGGACCCCCGGGGCAAGGCATACTTTCAGTTATACCCCCAGGGGGTATTCGAGTGGTGAGGGGGGTGTGTCGTGAGGGCGGGTCCGAAGGGGTCGATCACTGCGGAGCCTCTGGATTTCAGGGGGTGGCCGCGGGATCGGGCGAAGCGTCGCCTGCGGTTCATTCGGGAGTTCCTGGTGGTGCCGAAGGGTCATGGTGCTGGGAAGCCGGTGCGCCTGCGGGAGTTCCAGAAGGAGATCATCGCGGGTGCGTTCGCGAAGGGTGTGCGCACGGCGCTGGTGTCTCTGCCCCGCGCTAATGGGAAGACGGCGTTGGCGGCGATGCTCGCAGTGGCGGAGCTGTTCTGCGGTGCGGAGTCTGCGGAAGTGCTCGTCGTCGCCTCGGATCAGCGGCAGGCGAACATCACTCTGCGGATGGCGAAGCGGATGATCGAGCTGAACCCGGAGCTGGCGGAGCGCGCTCACATCTACCAGGACCGGATCGTCGTCCCGGAGCGGGATTCGATTCTGCTGCCCCTGCCTGCCGATCCTGGCGCTCTGCATGGCCATGATCCGTCGCTGCTCGTCGTCGATGAGTTGCACGTGGTGACCGAGGCGGTGTGGGAGGCCGTGTCGTCGATGACGGGTAAGCGGGACGAGTCTCTGACGTTGGCGATCTCGACGCCGGCGACGTCGCAGGACTCGATCATGTGGCGGCTCGTGGAGCATGGGCGGGCTGGTGATGATCCGGCGTTCTGGTTCCGGGAGTACGCGGCACCGCCGGGGTGCGCGACGGATGACCGGGAGGCGTGGAAGATCGCGAACCCGGCCCTGTCGTGTCGGGATCCGTTCCTCGCGGAGGACGGGTTGGCATCCGCCAGGCGGACGCTCAGGGAACCGGTGTTCCGGCAGCTGAGGTTGGGCCAATGGGTGACCGGAGTGGATTCGTGGATGCCTCATGGCGCGTGGGACCAGGTGGCCGACCCCACCAGGACGGTCCGAGCTGGGGAACGGGTGGTGCTCGCATTCGACGGTTCCGCCTCCGGTGACTCCACGGCGCTCATGGGCTGCACGGTCGATGGCCGGCACCTGTTCGTCGTCGGCCTGTGGGAGAACCCTGGGGATCCACGCTGGCGTGTGCCCCGCGCCGAGGTCGCCCGGACTATCGCGTCGGCGTTCGAGAAGTTCGACGTCCTCGAGTTGGCCGCGGACCCGTGGGGGTGGAGATCCGAGCTCGAGGCGTGGGCGGAGCAGTTCGGTGAACGGCACGTCATCGAGTGGAACACCGCGAACGCCCGGGTCATGGCCCCGGCCACCGATCGCATGTATCAAGCGGTCGTGGATCATGCGCTGTCCCACGACGGGAACGCGGACCTGGCGAAGCACATTGCGCACTGCGTGGCCGAGCGCACCACGTTGGGCGATCTGGTGAAGAAAGACAAGAAGAACAGCCCCCGGAAGATCGACGCGGCGGTCGCTTCGATCGTCGCCTTGGACCGGGCGGCCTGGCACTCAACGAACACGAAGAAGCGTCGCGTGGCGGCGTTCAGATGATTGGAGAACACATGTTGGACATCGTGAAGAAGCTGTCGGAGAAGATCGACGAATCCCAGCACGACCTCAAGACCCTCGACGACTACTGGAACGGCGAGCAGCCGGCCGCGTTCCTCTCCCCCGAAGCACGCACCGCCCTGGGGAATCGGCTGCGCGGCCTCGCCGTGAACTTCCCCCGCCTCGCAGTCACGTCGCTCACGGAGCGGTTGCAGGTGACCGGGTTTCTCGCTGACGGGGCGGACAACGCCGATGAGGGCCTGTGGCGGATCTGGCGGCGCAACGGGATGCAGGACGCCTCAGTGCAGGCCCACACGGACGCACTCGTCTACGGTCGGTCGTTCGTCATGGTGTGGGCCGGTCAGGACGGTGCCCCGCGCATCAGCGTGGAATCACCCCGCAACACCGCTGTGATCCACGACCCGGCCACCCGACAGGTCATCGCCGGTCTCAAGCGGTGGGCCGTGGCCGGCACAGGGCATGCCGTCCTCTACCTCCCGGACCGGATCGTGAAGTACACGTCGAAGGCGAACATCACCGACAGCGTGTTCCCCACGACCGCATGGTCCCACGCGGAGACGATCCCGAACCCGCTGGGGGTGCCGCCGATCGTGCCGCTGGTGAACCGTGGCCGGCTCCACCAGCTCGACGGGGTATCGGAGATGAGCGACATCCTCGACCTCGCCGACGCGCTGAACAAGCTCACCAGCGACATGATGGTCACCAGTGAGTTCTTCGCTCGACCCCGCCGCTGGGTGACCGGCCTTGAACTCGTCGAGGATGACGACGGCAACGTTGTCAACCCGTTCTCCGATGAGGCGGGCAAGCTGTGGCAGTCCGAAGCCCCGGAAACGAAGTTCGGCCAGTTCGACCCCGCCCAGCTCGACGGGTACACCGACGCGGCCGCGCTGCTCACCCAGCAGATCGGCGCGCTGTCCGGCCTGCCCCCGCACTACCTCGGCCTCAACGGGGACCAGCCGCCGTCCGCCGATTCGATCCGGTCCGCGGAATCGTCCCTGGCGTCACGCTGCTACACCTTGCAGCGCACGTTCGGCATGGCGTGGTCCGACGTCATCAAACTCGTTGTCGCCGTCCGGGACGGGTCGGATCCCCTGGCCCTGGACTACGACACGATCTGGTCCTCCCCCGAGACCCGCACCCCGGCCCAGGCCGCGGACGCCGCGGTGAAGCTCTCGCAGATCGGGGTGCCGCTGCCGGTGATCCTCGCGGATACCCTCGGCATGTCTCCGCAGCAGGTGGAGCGGGTCCGGGATGCCGGTCGCGCTCAGGCTCTCGATAACGCCGGCGTGGATCTGGAAGGACTGTTGCAGTGACCTACCAGGACACCCTCGATCGGCTCTCCGAGGACACCCAGCAGCGGGTCCTCAAGGTCCTCGCCGCCTACCTCGCCGGGGATCTCGCGGACATCGAGTTCGAGGCGCTGGTGGTGGCGATCATCCTCACCGCCCAGGACCGCGGCGCGGCTGTAGCAGACCTGTCGCTCTCGACTCAGGTGACAGCCGGCACCGGTCGGGCTGTGGCCTCGCAGGGCCGACGCAACCCGAACACCGCCCAGCAGGTCCGGCAGGCGGTGAAGACCACGATGGAGCGCGCACAGTCCCCGGAGGATCTGGAAATGCGTCTGGTGCGGATGGCCGATAACGAACCCCGGTACGTCGCCCGCGACACCTATCAGCGAAGCCTGCGAGCATCCTCCCGCATCGAGGGGTGGACCCGCGGCCTCGATTCCGACCCGTGCGAACTCTGCGTGTGGTGGTGGCGGGGCGGCCGGGTATGGCCGAAGGACTACCCCTTGCAGCATCACAAGGGATGCAACTGCACTCAGGTGCCCGTGATGACGAAGTACCAGCCCGAGGTTCCGCACTCGCGGATCCTCTCCCGATGAAAGGAAAGAACATGCCCGAGAACTCGACCGAGAACATCGAGCCGCAGGGCGATGAGGTTACTCACGATAACCCCATCGACGAGGGTCCTGCGTCGAACGCACACCCCGAGGAAACTCAGGAAACTGTGGAAAACGAATCCGAGGCGACAGCAGAAAACACGTTCCCTCGGGAGTACGTGGAGAAGCTGCGCGCCGAGAACGCCGAGAACCGCGTCAAGGCGAAGAAGGCCGACGACTACGCCCAGCGCCTCCACACGGCCCTCACCGCCGCTACAGGCCGCCTCGCAGACCCGAGTGACCTGCCGTTCGAGGAATCCCACCTCGAGGACCCCGAGGCCCTGGAAACGGCGATCACGGACCTGTTGACGAAGAAACCGCACCTTGCCTCGCGCCGGCCCTCGGGAGACATTGGTCTCGGAGTCCACGGCGACAGCCCGGACACCACAAACCTCGCCGGACTACTGAAAGCGAACGCATCATGACCGAGTTCTCACGCCGCATGACCGAGTTCAGCGGACTGTTCCGCTCCCACACCTACCAGGTCGAGGACTTCCTCTCCCTCGACGACGTGATCGAGCAGAACCTCACCACCCTCGCCGCCGAAGGATACGAGCTGCACGCCGGCCCGATCATCACCCAGGCGCAGGACGGGAAGATCTGGTTCACCAACGTGTTCCGCAGACTGCGCGAGAACCAGAACGCGAGCACCACGATGCACGGCTTCAATTAATACCCCTAGGGGGTATACAATCGAGGGAGTGGCCCAGGCGGTCACTCCCTCGTTTGCTTGCCAGGCGCAAGACGAAGAACACATCACCACTTTCGTCTTAGGAGACCGTCATGGCAGTATCCACCACCACCGCAAACGAGCTGACGCAGGAGCAGGTTCAGAAGATCCTCGTCCAGCCGCTCGAAGCCAAGTCCCTGTTCCTCGCCTCCGGCCCCCGCATCTTCGACACCAACGGGTCCCAGGTCCGCGTCCCCAAGATGGGCGGCCCCACCACCCCGGCATGGCACGGCGAGAACGAGCAGATCACCGAACAGGACCCCGAGTTCGACGAGATCACTCTGCTCCCCTCGACGATGAAGTCCGTCAAGGTCCTCACCCGCTACTCCAACGAGATGGCCCGCCAGTCGATCGTCAGCCTCGACGCCGCGCTCAAGGACCGGCTCGTCACCGATGTGGCCTCCACCCTCGACGCCGCGTTCTTCGGCAGCACCGGCGACGGCATCACCACCCCCAAGGGAATGCTCGCCTGGGAAGGTGTGCAGACTCTCGATGCCGCCGCCGCTGACATCGGACTCGACGCTCTCGTCGATGCCTGGGGAATGGCTCTGGCCGCGAACGTCGATATGGCCCGCCTGCGCTGGTTCATGCGCCCGGAGGCGTTCACCGCCCTGCGGAAGATCAAGCAGGGCACCGGCTCAAACCAGTATGTCCTCACCCCGGACGCCACGCAGGACGGCGTGTTCCGCCTGTTCGGATCTCCCGTCGTCATCACCCCGCGCCTCCCCCTCGATGGTGAGTCGCAGCAGTCGGTGGTCCTCGCGGACATGACGCAGGTGGCCGTGGCCCGCGACCAGGCCCCCACGGTGAAGATCCTCGATCAGACCTTCGGGGACTTCGATCAGCAGGCCATCCGCGTCACCGCCCGCTATGACGTCGCCCCGCTCAACCCCGAGGCCGTCGTCCGTATCGAGAACGTGGCCTGATGACTCTCGAGGCCATTGACGTGGCGCGGTTCCTCGGCCAGGGCGATGACGACGAAATCATCGCCCTGGCCGGGGTGCACCTGCCCGTGGTGACCGCGTTCGTCCGCGGCTACACCCGAGGCCGCGGCTTCACCAGCGGAGAACCGAACGAGGACCTGGCCCACGTCATCATCACTGCGACCGCCCGACTCACGATCAACCCGGAGCAGAACCGGCGCGTGTCCGTTGATGACTACTCGCAGACGTACACCACCCTCGACGGCTTCACGCTCCCCGAGCTCGCGATCCTGCACCTGTACCGACGGAGGTCCGCCTGATGCTCCCCCAGGCCGTCAGATCGTCCCAGCGGGCCGCAGAACGCCTCATGGTGGACTCGTGCACGATCGAGCGCGTCACCGGCGTGAAGGTGGATCCACTCACTGGGATGGACGTTCCCACCGTGGAATCCATCTACGCCGGCAAGTGCAAGGTGCAGCTCACCCGCGCCCAGGGAAGCACCGTCGATGCCTCCGGCTACCTCGCCACGATCCAGGACTACGAGCTGCACATTCCCGTTTCCGCACCGACCCCGCACCCCGGGGACGTGGTGACGCTGACGGCCGCGCCCGGAGATCCCGAACGTGGGGGCCGGCAGTACCGGATCACCGCAGTGTTCGAGAAGACGATGCAGTCCGCGCAGCGCCTCACGATGGAGCGTGACACCTAGACCGGCGTCAACCACTCCGGGATGCACTGGGTAAGTGGCTCCCCCGGGACGGATGGTGACGAGCAGGCCACCCTTTCTGGGCCAGCCAAGACTCACCAGCGCCAGAGGCCCCCGGCATGGTGCCTGCCAGCCGGGGGCCTCACTCTGCCCGCGAGGACCATAATTCCGGTACACTTAGACCATGAGCAGGGGTCTGGGGAGAGTCGAGCGGGGTGTCCTCGAGCACCGCGCAGGGTGCCCGTCCGCGACGACCCGGCAAACTGCCGAGCACGTCTACGGCGCACCGGCCACAGAATCCCAGATGCGGGCCGTTCGCCGCTCGGTGGCGCGACTGGTAGAGAAGGGTCTGTTAGGCGGCCCGTCTGAGCCTGTTTCTGAGCCGCCTGAGCATGGTCTGATCCGTGCGGAGATCGACCGGCTCGCCGCGACGGGTGAGGAGTTCGACGCGGACACGGTGCGCCGCCGCTTTGCCGGCGATGACGAGGACAGTCGCACTGTCCGCAGAGCCCTCTACTACCGTCCTCGGTTGATCGGTGCGCTCATCGGTGGGGCTGCTCGCCGGGGTGTGATCTCGCGGGTGGGCATGGTGCGCAGCGGGCGCAGCTCGAGGAAGTCGGGCCGGGGGATGCTGTGGACTGGGTGAACCGTCAGTCCGCACACAGTCCGCAAGAAGTCCGCAAACGGGCCGCATCCGACAACAACCGGCCACCAAGCCGAGGCCACGAGGACCGCGAGAAATCAACGATCTCAGCAAATCCCACGAAGGGGTGAGGACAGGCCGCCTGTACGCCGGGTTCTGTCCACGGGCCGGTTGCCCGGACACCGTTCGACGGTCATCTGTCTAGGGCCGCCGTCACCGACGGCCTCGAGCGATCCACCCGACAGCTCGGGCGAGCAGCCCTCGGACGCTGTCTGTCTGATCTTGCTCCCAGCGGGGTTTACCCAGCGATTCCGGTCACCCGGAACCCTGGTGGTCTCTTACACCACCGTTTCACCCTTACCGGCCTGCACCAGGCAGGCAGGCGGTCTGCTCTCTGTTGCACGTGCCCGCGGGTCGCCCCGGGTGGGTGTTACCCACCGCTGTGCTCTGCGGAGCCCGGACGTTCCTCGTCAGCGTTCCCGCTGCCGCGACCGTCCGGCGACCTGTCCTCGATCACCCAGTGTAGTCGCAGGCCGCCCGAGCCCGGGCCACGCCGTCCTCGCTGAGCATAACCCCGGGTCAGGGGGCGGTTGGGCGGCCTCTAGGATGGTGGACCGTGATCATCCTCCTCCCACCCTCCGAGGGCAAGACGCCCGCCGCGACCGGACCGCGCCTCGACCTCGACGCGCTCAGCCTGCCGGAGCTCACCGGCGCCCGCGCCGAGGTGCTCGATGCACTCGCCGAGGTGTCCGCCGCCCCGGATGCGCTCGACCGGCTGGGCGTCGGGGCGGGCATCGCCGAGGACGTCGCCCGCAACACGCGGCTCACCGAGATCCCCTGCGCGCCGGCGCTCGACACCTACTCCGGAGTCCTCTACTCGGCGCTCGGCCGGCTCACCCCGACGGCGCGTGCCCGACTCGAGCACGTCTGGGTGTCCTCGGCGCTGTTCGGGATCGTCGCCGCACTCGACCCGATCCCCGCCTACCGCCTGTCGATGAAGACCCGGCTCTCCGGCCAGGTGCTCTCCACCTGGTGGCGCACCCGCCTCACGCCGGTGCTGGATGACGAGTTCGCCGGGCAGCTCGTCCTCGACTGCCGCTCGACGGAGTACCGGAAGTCGTGGCCGGGCCCGCCGGAGCGCACCGCCGTCGTCGACGTGTACACCGAGTCCCGGGGCCGGCGCACCGTGGTCTCGCACAACGCCAAGCACACGCGCGGAGAGCTCGTCGGCCGCCTGCTGCGCTCCCGGGCCGCGCTGCCGGAGGACTTCCGCGGCCTCGTCACGGCGGCGAAGCGGTACCACGCGGTCGAGTTCACTCCCCCGCAGGGCCGGCAGCCGGCCCGGCTCGACATCATCCTGCCCGGCTGAGGCGCCGGAGCGGGGCGGGCCTCCGGACGACGGCGGGTTCCGGGTGCAGTCCGGTGCGGATACCAGCGAGTAACCGCACTGAAGTGGCTGTTGAGTGCCAGAACCGCACTGAGGTGGCTCCGGAACCGGCGCTTCGCACCGCGGCCGTCCAGCTGGTCCGTGCCGTCAGCCCAGCGGCGTGACGAGGAGCGTCTCGCAGGAATCGCATTCGACGACCGTGCCGGGCTCGGAACCGGAGAGCGCATCGCGGGCGACGCCGCTGAGCTCGTCGCCGCAGGCGCCGCAGGTGCCGTGAGCGAGCACTGTGGCACCGATCTGGCCCGCGGTCTCCTTCGCGCTCAGCCGCTGCCGGATGTCGGCCGGGAGCTTCTCCGCCGTGCCGGCGCGCTCGGCTTCGAGCTCCGCGGCCTCGGCGGCGAGCTCCTCGGCGCGTGCCTTGCGCTCGGCCTGGAGGTCCTTGCCGCGGGCGGCGATCGCCGCGCCCTCCTGCCGCAGGTCCCGGATCTCCGCGTCCTGCTCCTCGACCGTGCCGAGCGAGGTGAGCTGGTCCTCCTCGACCGTCTCCCGCGCGGTCTTCGCGGTCTCGATGTCGCCCTGGAGCGCCACGAGGTCGCGGGAGGTCAGCCCCTCACCCGAGGCCAGGCGGGACTCCATCCGCTCGATCGTCGCCCCGCGGGCGGCGACGTCGGTCTCGAGCGCGGTGGCGCGCTCGGACTCCGCGGTGCGGGTCGCCTCGAGGGCGGCGATGCGCTCGGCGTTGGCCTTGTGCTCGGCGGCGAGCCCGCGGAGCTGTTCGAGGAGCTCGGCCTGCTTCGCGGCGTGGACGTTCTTCCGCAGGCGGGCGGACAGATCGATCCAGTCGAGGAGGGCGCGGTGTTCGGTGTCGGTGAGCGGCATTCTCAGTCCTCGGTCGGAGCGGACGGGTCGGCGGCCCCGGGCCCGAGCGGTGCGGGACGGGTGGCGCCCGGTTCATCGAGCGGCTGGTCGATGCGCAGCGTCCACGGGTCGGTGCGGGTGCGCGACACGGTGATGTCGAGGGCGCATCCGGCGTCCTCGGCCGCGGTCGCGAGCTGGTCGGCGGCCCGATCGAGCCACAGCGCCTCTGCCGCCCAGTGGGAGATGTCGATGAGGTGCGGGGTGTCGTCGGTCCGGTGTGCGGTGTCCCGGGCCTCGCTGGCCGGGTGGTGGCGCAGGTCGGAGGTGATGTAGACCTCGGCGCCGGAGGCGCGCACAGCGTCGAACAGCGAGTCGCCTGCGCCGCCGAGCACCGCGACCCGTGTCACCTCGGCCGCAGGGTCTCCGGCGATCCGCACTCCGGTCACGGTCGGATCGAGCACCTCTGCGAGTCGGCGGGCGAGGTCCTCCACGGTCTGCACCGCAGACAGGGTGCCGACCCTGCCGATGCCCACCCCGGCGGGCGCCTCGGCGGTGGGGGCCAGCGGAGCCGTATCGGTGAGGCCGAGGGATTCGGCGAGCACGTCGGAGACCCCGCCGAGCGCGGAGTCCGCGTTCGTGTGCGCGTTGAACTGGGCGACGCCAGCGCGGATCAGGGCATGGACCGCACCGCCCTTGAGGGTGCCGGCATTGACGGAGGTGACCCCGCGCAGCAGCAGCGGGTGGTGGGTGATGAGCATGTCGTACCCGCCGTCGACCGCCTCGGCGACGACGGCGTCGACGGGATCGAGAGCGAGCAGGATGCTGCGCACGGGAGCATCCGGGTCGCCCACGGCGAGCCCCACGGTGTCCCAGCTCTCGGCGTAGGCCGCCGGCCACAGCTGCTCGCACAGGTGGATGATCGTTCTCACGGTCGCGGTGCTCATGGTGCCACCGTAGTACACGCCCACCCGCCGCCGAGGCGGTGTGCCGGTGCGCGGTGCCGTTCGGAGAGCGGACAGCCCTGGGAAGGTGGCGCGGCGCACATTAGGGTGGTGCCATGAACTCGATCCCAGCGCTGCGATCCAGCACCATCGCCGACCTCCTCCGCCGCACCGCCCGCCGCACCCCCGAACGGACCGCCCTCGTCTTCGCGGACCGCACGTGGACCTACGCCGAGCTCGACACCGCGGTGACCGCGCTCGCCCGGCACCTGCTCGCCCAGGGGCTCGAGCACGGTGACCGGGTGGCCGCGTACGGCAGGAACTCCGACCTCTACGCCCTCGTCTTTTTCGCCACCGTGCGCGCCGGCCTCATCCACGTGCCGGTGAACTACCAGCTCAAGACCGACGAGCTCGAGTACATCCTCGACAACTCCGGGGCTCGCCTGGTGATCTCGGACGCCGCGATGGCCGCCGATGTCGACGCCACCGAGGCCGGTCGCGCAGCGCTGCGAGCGGACTTCGAGGACCTCCTCGACACCGTCCAGGCTTCGGACGTCGCTCCGGAGGCGATGGGCGAGTTCGACGTCACCGACACCGACGTCGCCCAGCTGCTCTACACCTCGGGCACGACCTCGCTGCCCAAGGGAGCGGTGATGACGCACCGCGCGCTCATGCACCAGTACATGAGCTGCCTCGACGTCCTCGACTTCGATGCCTCCGACCGGCAGGTCCATGCGCTGCCGCTCTACCATTCGGCGCAGATGCACGTGTTCCTCGTCCCCGCGCTCATCAAGGGCGCGCTCAACATCATCGTGCCCGCCCCTGTGCCCGGCGAGCTGCTCGAGCTCATCGAGGCCGAGCGGATCAACACCTTCTTCGCCGCGCCGACCGTTTGGGTCGCGCTCGTCAACCACCCGGACTTCGCCACCCGGGACCTCACGAGCCTGCGCAAGGCATACTACGGGGCGTCGATCATGCCCGGGCCCGTGCTCCACAAGCTCGTCGCCCACCTCCCCGAGCTCGGCTTCTACAACTGCTTCGGGCAGTCCGAGATGGGCCCGCTCGCCACGGTGCTGAGGCCCGAGGAGCACCAGGATCGGCTGGGCTCGGCCGGACGCCCGGTGCTGTTCGCCGAGACCCGCGTCGTCGACCCCTCCGGCGTGGACGTGGGACCGGGCGAGCACGGCGAGATCCTCTACCGCTCCCCGCAGCTGTGCGAGGGCTACTGGAACAAGCCCGAGGCCACGGAGGAGGCGTTCCGCGACGGCTGGTTCCACTCCGGTGACCTCGTGATCCAGGACGCCGAGGGGTACGTCGAGGTCATCGACCGGGTCAAGGACGTCATCAACACCGGCGGGGTGCTCGTCGCGAGCCGGCAGGTCGAGGACGCGATCTTCGAACTCGACTCCGTCGCCGAGGTCGCCGTCATCGGGATGCCCGACGAGAAGTGGATCGAGGCGATCACCGCCTATGTCGTGCCCAAGGACGACTCCCTCACCGAGGCGCAGGTCATCGAGCACGTCAAGGGCCGGCTCGCCGGCTTCAAGGTGCCCAAGGCGGTCCACTTCGTCTCCGAGCTGCCGAAGAACTCCGCGGGCAAGATCCTCAAGCGCACGCTGCGCACCGGCTGAGCCCGGACCGGCCGAGCCCGCGCCGGGTTGCCCGGGCTCGGGTTCCAGCGCCTCGGCGGGGGTTCAGCGGAAGTCGCCGATCTCGATCGATTCGACCGGCTGGGTCTCGAAGGCGGCCATGAAGCGCCACGTGTCCGGGCGGGAGCCGTCGACGTCGGTGAGCCCGTAGTGCCCGGCGAGCTCGAAGGAGCTCGTCGATCGCGTGTTCCACCGGGCGCGCTCGGGGTCCGCGGCCAGGGCTGCGATCCCCCGGGCCAGCAGCGCCGGGGTCTCCGAGATCCCGAACTCGTAGGGCGGCACGACGTCGGTGCGCCCGCGGTTCGCTGCGGCGGCGGCCGCCCAGGTGTCCTCGGTGACGCCGAAGTGGTCGAGCATCATCTCCGATCGCAGCCAGCCCGGCGTCACCGACACCGCGGTGCAGCCGTGGGGCCGGAGCTCGTGGCCCTCGGCGAACGCCAGCCGGTCCACGGCGGTCTTGGTGAGGTCGAGGAACACCGTGGAGCGGAAGTGCTCGGCGTTGTACTCCCGCGTGCCGTCGGTGACCTCGACGACGAGACCGCCGGAATTCCGGATGAGCAGGCCGAGCGCGCAGCGGCTGGTGATGAGGTGGGTGAGGTACCCGGTCTCGAACAGCCGCATCCCGCGGTCGAATTCGTACTCCCACAGCGGGGTGTCGAACTCGACGTAGGCCTCTCCCCCGATGTCGTTGACGAGGATGTCGAGGCGCCCGTGCATCTCCTCGATCCGCTCGACGAGCGCGGTCACCTGCGCGATGTCCCGGTGGTCGACGACCGCGGGGTGGGCGGTGCCGCCGGCGGCGCGGATGAGCTCCGCCGTCTCCTCGACGGTCTCCGGCCGGTCGTAGTCCGACGGCGCGGCGGGCGTGGAGCGGCCGGTGCAGTGGACCTCGGCGCCGGCGGCGGCGAGCTCCCGGGCGATCGCGCGGCCGGCGCCGCGGGTGGCCCCGGTGACGAGCGCGATCCGCCCGCTGAGCGGCTGTGGGTCGGTGGGTGCGGTGGTGTCGGGAGCGGGTGCGCGGGTCGCTTCGGGTCCGGTGGCCTCGGGAGCGGCGGTCTCGGGAGCGGGTGTGCGGGGTTCCTGGGGTGTGCTCGTCTCGTCCATGGATCCAGCGTCCCACTCATTCCCGACAGACCGTGTCGTGAATGGTCTAGGCTTCGCGCATGCGCTCGACCCGGCTGCTGTCGCTCATCATGGATCTCTCGCGCCTGCGCACCACGAGCGTGGGGGTGCTCGCCGAGCGCCACGGGGTGTCCGAGCGGACCGTGCAGCGCGACCTCGCCGAGCTGCAGGCGATGGGGGTGCCGGTGTGGACGCGCACCGGTCCGGCCGGCGGGGTCGGGATCGTCGAGGGCTGGTCGTCCCCGATCACCGGGATGCCGCAGCAGGAGATCACCGCGCTGCTCCTCGGGGAGGCCGCGGCGCGCGAGCTCGGCCTCGCCGGGGAGCACCGGGCGGCGCGTCTCCGGCTGCGCGGGGAGTTCGGCGCGCCGGAGGCGGACGGGCACGACGCCGACGGCATCGAGCAGCGGGTGCTCGTCGACGCCGCGGCGTGGTTCACCGAGACCGAGGAGCCGCCGGCGCTCGCCGCGGTGTCCCGGGCCGTGTGGACCGGGCGGCGCCTGCGGATCCGCTACCGGCGCGGGACCGCTGCCGTGTCGCGCCTCGTCGACCCCCTGGGCCTCGTCCTCAAGACCGACCGCTGGTACCTCGTCGCCGCGCACCGCAGGGCGTTGCGCACCTACCGGGTGTCCCGGATCGCCGCCGCCCGGGTGGTCGAGGCGCCCGCGCGGCGGCCGGCCGGGTTCTCCCTGGCCGAGCACTGGGCGCAGGCCCGGACGGCCTTCGAACGCGGGCTGACAGGCATCACCGTCCGGGTCGCGGTGGACCGGTCCGCGCTGCCCGCCCTGCGGCACGCCGTCCCGGGTGCGGGCGCCTCGGCGGCGGTCGATGCAGCGGAGCCCGATGCGGCGGAGCACGGTGCGGTGCACGGTGATACCGGCGCGCCTGCGGCGCGGATCGTCGTCGAGCTGCCGATGGAGACGGAGGCGATCGCCGTCTCCCAGCTGCTCCAGGTCCCCGCCGTCGAGGTGCTCTCCCCCGCCCCGGTCCGCGAGGAGGTGGCCCGGCGGGGTCGCGCACTGTGGGAGGCCAACACCCGGGGCGCCGTGCCGGATGGGGAGCCGGATGCACGGCGGGCGGGATCGCCGGGTGCACGGCCGGGTGGGCGGCGCGAGCCCGGGACTCCGTAGGATGTCCCTGGTCCGGTCACCGGCCCAGGTCCCGTCACACCACATCAGGAGACACCGATGTCAGACTCCTCTCCGCGGTCCCGCACCCCGTTCTGGACGCTCCACGGCGACGGCCGGCGGATCGGACCCGGTGAGGTCGTCCTCCCGCAGGAGCGGCTGTCGTGGCCGCGCACCGTGGGGATCGGCGCCCAGCACGTCGTCGCGATGTTCGGTGCGACCTTCCTCGTCCCGCTGCTCAGCGGGTTCCCGCCGGCGACCACCCTGTTCTTCACCGCTATCGGCACGATCCTCTTCCTCCTCGTCACCGCCGGGAAGATGCCGTCCTACCTCGGCTCCTCGTTCGCGCTGCTCGCACCCCTGGCGGCGGTGACGGGATTCGACCCGGAGTCCGGCACCGCGGTGGATCCGGCGAAGATGGCGCTCGCGCAGGGCGGCATCGTGTCCGTCGGCATCCTGCTCGCCGTCATCGGGCTCGTCGTCCACCTCGTCGGGACACGCTGGATCGAGGTGACGATGCCGCCGGTCGTCACCGGCACGATCGTCGCGCTCATCGGCTTCAACCTCGCGCCGGCGGCGTGGAACTGGGTGCAGATGGCGCCGCTCACCGCGGTCATCACGATCGCCGCGATCCTCCTCACCACGGTGCTGTTCAAGGGGATCATCGGGCGCCTGTCGATCCTCGTCGGGGTGCTCGTCGGGTACCTCGCCGCCGCCCTCCAGGGCGAGGTCGACTTCGCCGCAATCGGCCAGGCCGGCTGGGTCGGCCTGCCGGACTTCCATGCGCCGGCCTTCGACTTCGCGCTCCTCGGCCTGTTCCTCCCCGTGGTGCTCGTGCTCGTCGCGGAGAACATCGGGCACGTGAAGTCGGTGTCGGCGATGACGGGTCAGGACCTCGACCCGATCACCGGGCGCGCCCTGCTCGCCGACGGTCTCGCGACGACGCTTGCGGGCTCCGGGGGCGGTTCGGGCACGACGACGTATGCGGAGAACATCGGCGTCATGGCCGCGACGCGCGTCTACTCGACGGCCGCCTACGTCGTCGCCGCGCTCATGGCGCTGTGCCTGAGCATGCTCCCGAAGTTCGGCGAGGCGATCGCGACGATCCCGCCGGGCGTGCTCGGGGGTGCGGCGACCGTGCTCTACGGCATGATCGGGCTGCTCGGCATCCGGATCTGGGTGCAGAACCGCGTCGACTTCTCCGACCCGGTCAACCTCAACACCGCCGCTGTCGCCCTCATCGTCGCGATCGCGAACTTCACGATCATGGCCGGCGACCTCACCTTCGAGGGGATCGCGCTCGGCAGCGCGTGCGCGATCGGCATCTACCACCTCATGCGCGCGCTCTCCCGCTGGCGGGGCACGAGCGTCGAGGCGGCGAGCCCCGCCTCGGTCCCGGGCGGCACGGAGCTCGAGGACGAGCGCCGGTAGGACGGGCGGGCGACGGTAGGAGGGCGAGCGGCGGGCGGCGGGCAGTGCCCGGCTGCGGCTCCGCTCCGTCGTAGGGTGGCGGGCATGGATTCCCTGCCGCTGCCCCTGCGCACCCCGCGACTCACGCTGCGCCCGCACCGCCTCGACGACTCTGCGGCGCTGCTCGCCTACTACTCCCGGCCCGAGGTCGCGGTGCACCTGCTCGAGGAGCCGTGGACGCCGGAGTACGCGGCCGAGCAGTCGCGGTCGCTCACCCAGCGCACCGGGTTGGAGACCGCGGCGCGGGCGCTCGCGCTCGTCATCGAGCACGAGGGGCGGGTCATCGGCGACATCGCCCTGTGGCTCACCGACGAGGAGCTCCCGGTGGCGGAGATCGGCTGGGTGCTCGACCCGACTCGTGGTGGGCGGGGTTTCGCCGCCGAGGCAGCCGGGGCGCTGCTCCGGGCCGGGTTCGAGACCTACGGCCTGCACCGGGTGGCCGCGCAGATGGATGCTCGGAACACCGCCTCGGCGCGGTTGGCCGAGCGGATCGGAATGACCCGCGAGGCGCACCTGCGCCAGAACTGGTGGAGCAAGGGCGAGTGGACGGACACCGTGGTCTACGGCGCCCTGTCCACCGATGCGCTGCCGGGATGACCGAGCTGGTGGTGGCGGGCGCCGGCGGGGTCGGACGACGGCGGCACCCGGTGCCGCCGGGCGGCCGTGTCGTCGCCCTGCAGTGCTGTCGGCGGTGTGGCATACTGATTCCGCTGTCAGCGCGGGCTCGTCCGGGATCGGTTCCATCGGTTCCCGGAGGCGCGCAGGGCAGCGATCGGGGCCTATAGCTCAGTTGGCTAGAGCATCTCGTTTACACCGAGAGGGTCGGGGGTTCGAGTCCCTCTGGGCCCACCCGACGCACAAGGCTCGAACCCTTGCCAACAGAATCGTTGGTGGTGGTTCGGGTCTTGTCTGCGTTCTCGGCCCAGGTGAGGGCGTTGGCGTTGATCTCGGGGTCCAGGAGCATCTCGAAGGGCCGGTTGTTCTCGACGCGCAGTTCGTCGTCTTCGTCGATGTAGACCTTGGTGAAGAACGCCTGGTTGCATAGGCGCCTGTTGGCGTCGTCGCACCGGGTGTAGATGTCAGTGCAGTTGGTCAGCAGGTTCAGGGCGTCATCGAGATGGGCACGGGCTTCGGCGTACTCGCCGTGGTGGGCGCCGATGCGCCGGTTGACTTGGTCGAGTTCGCCCAGGATGCGGTCTTGTTCGCGTTTGAGCAGAGCAAGCGGGATCGCGTCGGCGTAGTGGGCTTGCAGGAGCCGTTCCTGCTCGTGTTGAAGGTGGTCGCGGTTGGCGGTGAGCTGGGCCAGTTCGTCGACCTCTGCGGACATGAGCCGGTCGAACTCGTGGTGCAGCATCCCGGCGAGTGCTTCGTGCTGAGCGGGGGTGATCTGGATGCGCTGGTAGTAGTCCTCGATGAGTTTCTCGACATCGGCGATCATGCATCGCCCCGGGAATACTGGAGACAGTGAAGCCACGGAAAGGACCTTCCTGTCATGCCGAACCAACGTAAGTACCCTCTCGAGCTACGGGAGCGCGCGACTCGCATGGTGCTCGACGCTCTCGAGTCCGATTTCGATTCGAAACGCGGTCTGTACCGCCGCATCGGTGACCAGCTCGGTGTGAACTCCGAGACTCTGCGTTCCTGGGTCAAGCAGTCACAGATCGATGCCGGCGATCGGCCCGGCACGACCACTGTTGAGTCGATGCGAATCAGCGAGTTGGAACGAGAGGTTCGGGAACTCCGTCGAGCAAACCAGATCCTGAAGTCCGCTTCAGCTTTTTCGCAGCGGAGCTCGACCGCCCATCACGGTGATCTGCTCGTACATCGACGAGTACAAGGAAGAGTTCGGAGTCGAGCCGATCTGCACCACGCTGCGCAATGCTGGCGTGCAGATCGCTCCGAGCACTTACTACGCCCGAACCCACCGACAGCCGTCTGCACGCCACCGACGAGACGAGGTCCTGAAGGAGGAGATCAGTCGCGTGCACGCGGAGAACTATGACGCGTTCGGCGCGAGGAAGATGCATATCGTCCTCAACCGGCAGCCCGCCAGGCCCGACCGCGGGCATGTCGCCCGGTGCACGATCGAACGTCTCATGCGTGATCTGGGGCTGCGCGGGATCAGGCGGGAGAAGACCCCGCACACGACTCGTTCAGCGCCGAGGGAGCTCTGCCCTACCGATCTCGTCGATCGGCATTTCGAAGCGTGTGCCCCGAACCACTTGTGGGTAGCGGACATCACGTATGTGCGCACCTTCTCCGGCTGAGTATACGTCGCGTTCGTCACCGATGTATTCAACCGCGAGATCGTGGGTTGGCAGGTATCGAGGTCATTGCACACAACACTCGCTCTGGATGCTCTGCAGATGGGCATCTACCAGCGTAAACGTGCAGGTGATGACCTGTCCGGGCTGATCCACCACAGTGATCGCGGAGTTCAGTATCGTGCGATTCGCTACGGCGAGGCTCTCGCTGAGCAGGATGCTGTGGCGTCAGTCGGGTCAAAAGGCGACTCATATGACTGTCAGTCTGTTTCTGCCGGGTTCCGCGAGAATCGGGTAGTCCCGGCCGGCGCGGTTTGACCCTTGCTTATGATTGGCCCGCATGGTGCCTTTGCGTTGATCTGTCGACCGTCCGGCCGGGGCTGTA